>JARFQZ010000262.1 GCA_029287515.1 Lysobacterales bacterium | reverse complement strand
TCCGAATCAATGCCGTTGAGCGACATGGCGGTGGCCCAGCGGCGGTTCATCTCCAGCTCTTCGAGGCTGTGACTCAATTCCAGGTTGCCGCGCTGACTCAGCATGATGTTGAAATTCAGGTCCTGGGACAGGTTTTCATACAGGCGCAGGGAGTGCTCGTAAAAAGCGGCGCTTTCCGGGTAGAAATAATTGGACCGGCAAACCTGTGTGTTGCGCCCTGAGTTGCCCCCGCCAAGATAACCCCGGTCCAGTACCGCGATGTTTTTCACAGCATGTTTGGTGGCCAGGTAATACGCTGTGGCCAGGCCGTGGCCCCCGGCGCCGATGATGATAATGTCGTAATGTTTTTTCGGACTGGGGTCCCGCCAGGCGCGCGGCCAGCCACGGTGCCCGGAAAGGCTTTTACGCAGCAGCGAGAGTCCTGAGTAAGCTTTCACGACGGGTAGACGTATTGGTAGACGGCGATGAAGTGGCAGAAACTACCGGCCAGCACGAACAGGTGAAATATGGCGTGGTTGAACGGGATTCTTTTGATGCTGTAGATCACCGCGCCTGTCGTGTAGGAAATGCCGCCGACAAGCAGCCAGACCAGCCCTGCCAGTGGCAGGTTGGCGATCATGGGCTTGACGACAAATATCACGATCCAGCCCATGAAAACGTACATCAGCGTGGACAGCAGCTGAAACCGCCCGGTGAAAAACAGCTTGAGCACCAGGCCAGCCGCCGCCAGGCCCCATGAGACTGCGAACACGGTCCAGCCGGTCGGGCCGCTCAGCGTGATCAGGCAAAACGGGGTGTAAGTGCCGGCGATCAGGATGTATATCGTGGCATGGTCGACGATCCGCAAACGGGTTCGCATCTTCAGGGTCTTCGCGCTGTGATACAACGTGGATGCAAGGTAAAGGCAGATCAGGCTGGCGCCGAAAACGGCAAAACTCAGTGTATAGAGTGCGTTGTCATAAGACTGAGCTCGGAGCACCAATAGCAGAAACGCCGTAACACTCAGCAACAGGCCCAGCGCGTGGGAACCGATGTTGATACGTTCTTCAGCGGGGGAATAGACATTCAGGGTCATCAGGAAATACGCCTTGCGCGAAAGGAGCGTCCCTTGATTTTGCCGTCCCTCAGCTTTCTCAATGCGTGCCTCGCGGCGTCACGGCTAACTGCAACGTACGCACACTGGTCGAAGACATTGATTTTTCCAACCTGTTTGCCCGCGATGCCGTTTTCCCCGGTCAGCGCGCCCAGCAGGTCTCCGGGCCTGACTTTCTGTTTCCTTCCGCCGTCTATCTGCAGGGTGGCCATGGGAGGCTTGTAGGCCGGTTTTTCCAGCAGGCTGAATGGAGGCAGCTTTTCGGGTTCAATCGATTGGTCCAGGTAGTTTTCCAGCCGCTCAACCTTGTAGTGCTCTTTTTCACTGAACAGGGTGCACGCCAGGCCTTTGCTTCCTGCCCGGCCAGTCCGTCCGATCCGGTGAACATGCACTTCGGGGTCGCGGGCCATGTGATAGTTGATCACCGCGTCCAGTGACTCGATATCCAGGCCGCGGGCGGCCACGTCGGTCGCCACCAGGACAGAAACGCTGCGGTTGGCAAACCGCACCAGTACCTGGTCACGTTCGCGCTGCTCAAGATCGCCGTGCAGCGCCAGCGCTTCAAGGCCGTGGCTTCGCAGCTCGTCGGCCACTTCGTCTGATTCCCGTTTCGTGTTGCAGAATACCAACGCGGAAGTTGGGCGCAGTTTCAGCAGCAGCAGCCGAAGAGCAGTCATCCTGTGCTTGCTCTGGCCGAAATTGTAGAAATGCTGGCGGATGCTCTTCGCATCGTGCGTTGACTCCACTTTCACCATGACGGGGTTGATCGTGACCCGTTTGGCCAGAGCTTGAATCTGCTCGGGGTAAGTGGCGCTGAACAGCAGGGTCTGCCGCTCCCGGGGCAGGCAGGAAACGATGGCGTCCAGAGAGTCCTGGAAGCCCATGTCCAGCATGCGGTCCGCCTCGTCCAGCACCAGTGTGTTGATTTCCCCGGTTTTGAGCGTCCGCTTCCTCAGGTGCTCTTCGATCCTGCCGGGTGTGCCGGCGACGATATGTGCGCCGTGCTCCAGAGAGCCGACCTGTGGCCCGAACGGCATGCCGCCGCACAGAGTCAGGATCTTGACGTTGTGCCTGGCCCTGGCGAGTCTGCGCAACTCCCGGGCAACCTGGTCGGCCAGTTCGCGGGTGGGGCACAACACCAGGGACTGGACACGGTAACGTTTCACTTCGAGTTTCTGCAGCAGCCCGAGACCGAAAGCGGCAGTTTTTCCAGAGCCGGTTTTAGCCTGGGCAATGACGTCAGCGCCCTTCAGCACCGGCGGCAGGCTGCTCTTCTGTATGGGCGTCATGGACTGGTAGCCGAGCGTCTGGAGATTGTTCAGCAGATCCTCGTCCAGTTGCAACCGGTCAAAGGAAAAATTCATCGGCGAAGGATAGCGCAAGACGGTTGGAATATGGTATAAAACTGAATCAATTTTTACCGGCAGCAGCCTGCAACGGGCTTCAATCAACTCAAACGTATAACGGCGGCATAAAATGAAAAAACTGCACACTCCACGCTTTCTCCGGGCGGGATCGGTCTGTTCCGTTCCGGTTATCCTGCTGGCCTCGGCAATCGGCGGTAACGCCATGGCCCAGGACGCAACTGACGACGCTGCAGAGGGCGTCCTCGAAGAAGTCATCGTTACAGCGACCAAGCGCGCCGAAAATATCCAGGACATTCCGATTTCCATCACGGCGCTGAACCAGTCGCAGATTGAACAGATGTCGGCCGGTGTGCCGGACATCAGGTTCATGAGCGGCCGTGTGGCCAACCTGACCATCGAGTCTTCTTTCGGCAGGGTGTTCCCGCGTTTCTACATCCGTGGTTACGGCAATACGGATTTTGATCTGAATGCTTCCCAGCCGGTTTCCTATGTCGTGGACGAAATCGTCCAGGAAAACCCGATTCTGAAAGGCTTTCCGGTGTTCGACGTTGAACGGGTCGAAGTCCTGCGCGGTCCGCAGGGCACACTGTTTGGACGAAACACCCCGGCCGGTATCGTGAAACTCGATTCGGTCAAGCCGGTTGATGTGCCCGACGGCTACTTCCGGGCATCCTACGGCACCTATAACGCGTCCCGGATCGAAGGCGCCTTCGGCACCGGGTTCGGCAACGGCTGGTCTACCCGATTTTCCCTGTTGTACATGCACCAGGACGACTGGGTAGACAACGGCTACACCGGCGAGAAGGATGCGTACAGCGGTTTTGACGAATGGGCCGCGCGCCTGCAGGTCGCTTACGACAACGGCGGCGACTTCCGCGCGTTGTTCAATGTGCATTACCGTGATCTCGATGGCAGCGCGATCCTGTTTCGCGCCAACATCATCGAGCCGGGCAGTAATGGCCTGAACGATGAGTACTACGACCGTGACACGGTTTTCTTCGACGGGCAGAACGAGCAGGATCTCACCCAGTGGGGCGGCTTCGCCAAGCTGGAGTGGGACTTCTCCAACATGACACTGACCTCCATTACCGGTTATGAAAACGTCGAGCTGTTCAGTCGCGGTGATATCGATGGCGGTTTCGGCGGCTGCTTCGTGATAGGTGACTGCGGCCCGGGATTTATTCCCTTTGATGCTGAAACCGCCGACGGCATGCCCGATCACCGGCAGTGGACGCAGGAGTTCAGGCTGACTTCGAACACCGGTGGCGCGTTCAACTGGCTTGCCGGCTTTTTCTACTTCAACGAGAAATTCACGATAGACACGATCAATTACGCCACGTTATTTGGCGGCGATGTGAACGGCCTGGTTGAGCAGTGGCAGAAAACCAAGGCCTACGCGTTCTTCGGTTCCGGCACCTGGGACGTATCCGAGAAGTGGCGGCTTGGCGCCGGTATCCGTTATTCGCACGACGAAAAGGATTACTGGGCGGAACGTTACCTGTCACCCCTGTCTTTCCTGGGTGTTCCACCGCTGGGTCCGATCTATGCTGACCCCGATGACGACAAGGTCACCTGGGATGTCACGGCGAACTATTTCCAGAACGAGGACATCAACTGGTATGGCCGCATCGCAACCGGTTTCCGGGCGCCTTCAATCCAGGGTCGCCTGCTCTTCGGCGATACCGTGTCAGTGGCCGAATCAGAGACGTCCATTTCATACGAGGGTGGCATCAAGTCAACCCTGGCCGGAGGCCGGGCGAGGGTGAACTTCAACCTGTTTTACTACAAGGTGGATGACGCGCAGCTGACCGCCGTGGGTGGCGAGGCCAACTTCAACCAGGTCATTAACGCCGACAACGTCAAGGGCAAGGGTTTTGAACTGGACCTCCAGGCACAGCTGACGCCTGATTTGCTGATTACCTACAGCATGGGTTATACCGACACCGAGATCGACGATGAAAACCTGGCCGTGGCAGGCTGCGGCGCGCCCTGCACGGTGACCAATCCCCCCGGTGACGTGGAAGGTTCGTTCCTGATCGACGGTAATCCTCTGCCGCAAGCGCCCAAGATCACTTCGAATCTGATCGTGGATTGGTCGAAGCAGTTGGAATCCGGCACGATTTACTTCCAGGGTGACTGGGTATACCGCAGCAAGATTAACTTCGTGCTTTACGAAGCAAAGGAATACCGCGGCAAGTCACTGTCCGAGATCGGGCTTCGCATCGGATACCGTTTTGGCGAAGGAAACCACGACCTGTCGTTTTTCGGCCGGAATATCAGCGACCGGGAAAGAAACATCTACACGATCGATTTCAACAACCTGACCGGTATCGTGAACAATCCGCGTACCTGGGGTGTTGAGTACGCATGGCGTTACTGATCCGTCATTATTTCAATGCAAAAAAGGGCCGGCGGCATGCCGGCCTTTTTTATTACAGGTATGATTGACGACATGCTTGTGAAATACGTTTCGACTTTCATGCTGGTGGCGTTGTTGTCAACCAGCGTGTTGGCACAGCCGGGGGGGCAGCGGGCAGCGCCCGGCGTAGTCGTCAGTGAAGCCACGATCGAGTCGTTTCCCCTTTCAGCCGAAGCTCTGGGCAACGCGAGGGCGAACGAAGCCGTGGACATCAGGCCGGAAATAACCGCTGCGGTTACCGAAATTCTTTTCGAAGAGGGTCAGACGGTCGGCGAGGGCGATATCCTGCTGCGCCTGGAAAATTCCGAGCCGCTGGCGGACCTGGCGGCCGCAAGGGCAGCGCTGGTCGATTCGGAAAGCCAGCTTCGCCGTTCCCGGGAACTGTTCAAAAACCGGGTCGTGTCGGAGTCGGAACTGGAGCAATTGGAAGCCCGGCGGGATGCGGATCAGGCTGCCGTCAATGCCGCACAGTCCCGGCTCAACCACACCACGATCCGGGCGCCTTTTGCCGGGCAACTGGGGCTCAGGCGGGTCAGCCTGGGCAGCGTGGTCAGTCCGTTAACCGTAATCACCACCCTGGATGACACATCCAGCATCAAGCTCGACTTTGATGTACCGGAGGTGTTTATTTCGCGGTTGTCGATCGGGCTGAACGTCAATGCCCGCAGCGCGGCCTGGCCGGACCTGGTTTTCCGGGGAACGGTGATCTCCATCGATACCCGTGTAGACCCGATCAGCCGGACGATAACGGTTCGCGCGCTGTTGCCCAATGAGGAAGTCCGCTTGCGGCCCGGCATGTTCCTGACCGTATCGCTGCTCAAGGAAGACGTTCGGTCGTTGGTGGTTCCCGAGCAGGCAATCGTACCCGAACGCAGCAAGCAATACGTGTTCGTGGTGGACGGGGAAAACCTCGTGGCCCGGCGTGAAGTGACTACCGGGCGGAGGCGCCCGGGCGAAATAGAAGTGCTGGACGGCCTGGCCCCCGGCGACCTCGTGATCATCGAAGGTACGCAGAAAGCCAGGCCCGGCCAGCCTGTCCAGATCATCGAGCAACGATGATCATTTCCAGTCATTCGGTCAGGCGGCCGGTTTTTGCAACGGTGATTTCTGCCTTGCTGGTCATTCTGGGGCTCGCCGCAATGAGCGGCATGCCGGTCCGTCAGTACCCGGACATAGAAGTGCCCGTGGTATCCATCGAAACCAGTTATCGCGGGGCCTCGGCGGAGGTCGTGGAGACCAAGGTCACTCAGGTGATCGAGGACGTCATTTCAGGCATCGAGGGCGTCGAGAAACTGACGTCCACCAGCCGTGACGAGCGCTCCGACATCCGCGTGGAATTCACTCTGGAACGTGATATCGATGCCGCGGCCAACGACATCAGGGACCGGGTCTCGCGGGTGGTCGACCAGTTGCCCACCGAGGCCGATCCGCCAGAAATCGCCAAGGTCGATGCGACCCGGCAGGCTGTCATGTACCTCAACCTCACCTCGGACCGGCATTCGGGGCTGGAACTGACGGACTACGCGGACCGCTACCTGATCGACCGGTTTTCCACGGTGCCGGGCGTGGCCCGTGTGCAGATTTCGGGGGCGAGGCGCTACGCCATGCGAATCTGGTTGTCCCGCGAGGCGCTTGCGGCCCGTGGTCTCACCGTTGCGGATGTCGAGACAGCGCTGAGATCCGAAAACGTGGAGCTTCCGGCAGGAAGGCTCGAATCTATTTCCCGCGAATTCACGCTGCGCACGGCTACCGGTTTTACGGCCGAGGAAGATTTCAGAAAGCTGGTTGTGGGCAGGGGTCCGGACGGCCAGGCGGTGAAGCTGGGAGAGGTGGCCGATGTAAGGATTGGTGCGGAAAACGAGCGGAGTATTGCCCGGGCGGACGGGATAGATGCCGTATCGCTGGCCATCGAGCAACTATCCAAAGCGAATAGCGTGGCGGTCTCGCGTGAAGTGAGAAAAGAAATCGATGTGCTGGCTTCGCAGGTGCCGGAAGGTATGGACCTGCAGGTCAACTACGACCGCGCGGAGTTTATCGAAGCTTCAATGGAGGAAGTCTACAAGGCGTTGCTGATAGCAATCGGCCTGGTGCTGGTCGTTATTTATCTTTTCCTGGGTTCGTTCACCGTGACGCTGATCCCCGCGCTGGTCGTCCCGGTATCGGTCGTATCCACGTTTATTGTCATGTCGGCATTCGGTTACACGATCAATATCCTGACCCTTCTGGGGCTGGTGCTGGCTATTGGCCTGGTCGTGGATGACGCCATCGTCGTGCTGGAAAATATCTACCGGCGAATCGAGGACGGACAGCGTCCGCTGCTGGCGGCCCTGGAGGGCTCTAACGAGATTGGGTTTGCGGTTATCGCGACCACGCTGGTCCTGGTGGCCGTTTTCGTGCCGCTTTCGTTCATTGAAGGCGACCTCGGCCGCCTGTTCCGCGAATTCGGTATCACGCTGGCTGCAGCCGTGCTTTTCTCCAGCCTGGTGGCGCTTACCCTGACGCCCATGCTGTGCTCGAAAATGCTGCACCGGCGCAGCCTCGGGTCAGGCCTGACGCGAATGGTCGACAATGCCTTCAGGCGATTTGCCGCGCAATACCGCAGAGTCCTGGAAAAATTCGTGGCATTTCCCTGGGTCGCGATGGCGCTTCTGCTCGGCCTCAGCGGCAGCGCTGCCTGGATGATGCATTCACTGCCTGCCGAATATGCGCCGGCCGAGGACCGGGGCGCTTTTTTCATCCTTCTGCGGGCGCCGGAGGGTGCAAGCCTCGAGTACATGGACGGTTATGCACGGAGAATGGAGGCCATCCTGCAGGAAGAGGTGGGCGACTCCGAATCGGTGCGCCGCTTCATCACGCGTTTGCCCGGCAGTTGGGGTGGTGCGGAAGTGAATTCAGCCCGTTCGATCGTCCTGCTCGAAAACTGGTCTCAGCGCGATGAAAGCGACAAGGATATCGGCAGCCGGATCAGGATCCGCCTGCAGGAACTGCCCGGGGTCCGCTCCTTTGTTTTCCATCCGGCCAGCCTGGGTCTGAGGTCGGACAGAAGTCCGGTTGAACTGGTGCTGGGCGGGCCGGATTATGACCAGTTGCGCGAATGGCGCGACCAGTTGCTGGTCGCCCTGGAAGATGTTCCCGAGCTGATCAATGCTGACAGTGATTACCAGGAAAGAAAGCCCCAGATGAACATCTCGGTAGACCGCGACCGTTCGTCAGCCCTGGGTGTATCGTTGCAGTCGGTCGGCCGCACCCTCGAGACCATGCTGGGCTCCCGCAAAGTCACGACTTACATCGATCGCGGTCGCGAATACAGCGTGATACTGATGGGCAAGGAAGCCGACCGCGCCAGCCCGGATGACCTGACCAATCTTTACGTCCGTTCTGATCTGACGGGCGGCCTGGTGCCGCTGAGCAACCTCGTGCGCATCACCGAAACCGCCGGACCTGCGCGGCTTAACCGGCACGACCGGATGCGCTCAATAACCATCGAGGCAGGTCTTGCGGACGGGGTAAGCCTGGGCGACGGCATAGAGGCCATGGCGCGGATTGCCTCGGAGACCCTGCCGTCAACCGCGCGTACCAGCTGGGATGGCGAGAGCAAGGAATACCTTGAGTCCGGAAGTTCCCTTTACCTGACGTTCGGTATGGCTTTGCTGGTCGTTTTCCTGGTGCTGGCGGCCCAGTTTGAAAGTTTCGTCAATCCGATGATCATCCTGGTCACGGTGCCGCTGGCGATGACGGGCGCACTGGCGGGGCTGCATTTCTATGGATCATCGGTCAATGTTTTCAGCCAGATCGGTGCGATTCTCCTGATCGGGCTTTCGGCCAAGA
Source organism: Lysobacterales bacterium (assembly GCA_029287515.1). Lineage (GTDB taxonomy): Bacteria > Pseudomonadota > Gammaproteobacteria > Xanthomonadales > SZUA-36 > JAHEFT01. Next base: position 6,368 of record JARFQZ010000262.1, on the reverse strand, counting down.
ATGGCGTTCTGATCGTTGAATTTGCCAACCAGCTACGTGACCGGGGCATGGAAATCACAGAGGCGGTCCTCGAGGCGGCAACCGTGCGTTTCAGGCCGATACTGATGACCAGCGCCGCAACGACATTCGGCGCTTTTCCACTGTTGTTCGGCAGCGGCGCCGGGTGGGAATCAAGGCAACCAATCGGTATCGTGATCGTTTTTGGAGTGGCCATTTCTGCCTTGCTGACCCTGTTTATCGTGCCCGCTTTGTACGCCTTGTTTGCACGAAATACTTCGTCTCCACAGAAGGTGTCGCGCCTGATCGACCAGATGCAGCGCGCGGCCAGGGACGACGAGGAATCCTCTTTGGTATGATGAGCGGATCAGCCGCAAATTTTTTGGGGAGCAGGCGTGGCTTATCACAGGCTTCATAAATACACTTCCATAGGGCGACCTCTCGAGCCGCGGTACCCGTCGAACAAGGCCGTGTTGCTGCTGTTGCCGGTGGGCGCTGTGATCGGGGCGGTTTCGGCATGGACAGGTGGCGCGTCAGCTGTCGAAGCACTGCAGCAGGCCCTCGTGTTCGTGCTGGTCGTGTTCGGTTCGTGGGCGCTGGCGCGTGAGCTCGATCCGGATGATCACCTTGCTGCTTTCATTTCAATGGCAGTAGCAGTTCTCGCTGCACTGGTGGTGAAGGATCCGGGATTGCTGATCGTTTTTGCAACCCTGGGCCTGGTCAGAATCGTGAACCGTACCACCGGACTCGTTGCCCGAATGTCCGATTCAATCCTGTGTGTTGGACTGGCGTTGCTGGTCATGTACAGCACGTCAAGCCCGTTCTATGGCCTGGTCGCCGCCCTGGCGTTCATACTCGATGGAAGTCTCAGGGAACCTTTGAGGAACCAATGGGTCTTTGGCCTGGTGTGTATCGGTGGCACGGTTGTCTACATGGTTGACCACGACATCGGTCTGGGCTCGATACCTGCGCCGGACGCCCTTCACGAATGGCTTGCACTCCTGTTCCTGTTGATTTTTGCCCTGAACACGCTGCTGCTGAAAAAAGTCTACTCAAAGGGTGACGCCAATGGAAAAGTTCTGGATCTGAACCGGGTTCGCGGTGGCATGGCCGTTGGCCTCATTGCAGCCCTGCAGGGACTGACGCGGCCTGAGAGCGTGGTGATTATTGTTGCCGCCATCGCCGGAATATGTATCGGCATGGCCTTCAGAAAAGGATTCAAAGCCCCGGTCAGCAGCAAAGAATGACCAAATCGGAGATAAACCTATGAACAAATTCATTTTCATACTGATCACGACAATGTTCGGCATGCAGGCTTTGGCCGCTGACCTGCCACTGGAGGCACGGATTGAGCAGGCCATGTTCGGTGACCACAGGTCCGAAAACAATATCAACAGGAATCGTTACCGCCATCCCGTGGGTACTTTGACGTTCCTGGGCCTGGAGGACGGCATGACCGTGATGGAGATCTGGCCGGGCGCGGGCTGGTACACGGAAGTCCTGGCGCCTGTGGTCCGTCATCATGGTCAATACATCGTGGCGGCTTACGACGTGGATGTTCCTGACCAGCCTCAATACCGTTATCGTTCGCAGGACACCCTGCTGGAGAAATTCTCATCCCGCCCGGATATCTATGACCAGGTGGCAGTGGCCCCGTTCTCTCCACCCGAGTCTGCGTCACTGGGTGATGCGGATTCCATCGACCTGATACTCACCTTCCGAAACACGCACGGTTGGATCGGCGACGGTCTCGCCGCTGATATTTTTGCAGAATTTGCCCGCGTGCTGAAACCGGGTGGAATACTGGGCGTTGTGCAGCATCGGGCCGCGGATGGTGTTGATCCGGTCAAAAGCTCTGAAACGGGTTACGTGCCGGAACAGGCAGTGATCGATCTCGCGCGGAATGCGGGATTGCTGCTGGAAGCGCGTTCCGAAGTGAACGCCAACCCGGCGGACAGCCGGGACCACGAAAGCGGAGTATGGACACTTCCGCCCAGCCTCAGTGCCTGCCGCGAAATTGAAGGTGAGGATGAGATGGCTGCCTGCCGTGAAAAATTCCAGGCAATTGGTGAAAGCGACCGGATGACCCTGCGTTTTCGCAAACCGATGGAGTGACCAGCCCGGGTGATCAACCCAGGTGACTAGCTCGAGGCGCCGGCATGCTCCAGCGCCTCGCTGGCTTCCAGCCAGGACCATTCAAGAGATTCAATCTCTGATTTCAGATCAGCCCGTTTGCGGTTCAGGCTGCTCATCTCATCTTTGCGGGCTGGATCAGAGTAGAGGGAAGCATCCGCCAATTCGAGTTCGATGGCGTCGAGTTGCTGGCGAAGCGTTGCCATTTCGGAATCGATTTTCCTGACCCTGTCGCGAAGGGGTTTGAGTTTCTCCCGTTGCCTGGCTTCCAGTTGACGCCGGGCTTTACGGTTGACCGTGTCGGTGTCATTGCCTGCCGGTTCAGGTTCTGAAGTTGCGCTGCCCCGCACTTGTTGTTCCTTCAGCCAGGCCGGGTAGTCATCCAGGCTGTGGTCAAACCTCTCCACCCGGCCGAGGTTAACGATCCAGAGTTCATCACACACACTGCGCAAAAGGTGGCGGTCATGAGAAATAACAACCAGCGCACCGGTATAGTCGACCAGCGCCCGGCTCAGCGCCTGCCGCATTTCCAGGTCCAGGTGGTTCGTTGGTTCATCCAGCAACAACAGGTTGGGCTGCTGACGAATCATCAGTGCGAGCACCAGTCGCGCCTTTTCTCCGCCGGAAAAAGGGGCGACCGGCTCGAAGATCCGTTCGCCGTTAAATCCAAAACGCCCCAGGTAATTCCGCATTTCCGATTCCCTGTCTTCGGGCGCGACCGCCCTGAGGTGATCAAACGGGCTTTGCCCGGCTTCGAGCAAGTCCAGTTGGTGCTGCGCAAAATAGCCAATTTTAGTGTCCTTGCTCAGCGTACGCTCACCGGTTAAAACCGTGCTTCCATCGGACAGCGCCTTGACCAGCGTCGATTTACCCGCACCGTTGACACCCAGCAGGCCAATCCGGTCTCCTGCCGAAATCAGCAGGTCGACTTCGCTGAGGACCGGCCCGCTATAGCCGGCGGTGACCTGCTCCAGCTTGACCAGGTGATGGGGCTGCTTTTCAGGCGTCATGAAGTGAAACCTGAAAGGTGAATCTACGTGGGCGGGTGCGATCATTTTCATCCGTTCCAGCATTTTCAGCCTGCTTTGCGCCTGCTTTGCCTTTGATGCCTTGTACCGGAAACGGTCCACGTAGCTCTGGATGTGGCTGATCTCCTTCTGCTGTCTTTTGAACAGGGCCTGTTGTTGGGCAAGCTGTTCACTCCGCCGCCTCTCGAACTGGCTGTAATTTCCGGCGTAAAGCCGAATTTGCATGTTCTCGATATGGGCGATGTGATTGCAGGCTCCATCCAGAAAATCGCGGTCATGGGATGCGACCATCAAGATGCCCTCGTAGCGTTTCAGCCAGCGCTCCAGCCAAAGGATCGCGGGCAGATCGAGGTGATTGGTCGGCTCATCCAGCAGCAGTATTTCTGATGGGCACATCAGTGCACGGGCCAGGTTGAGACGCATTCTCCAGCCGCCGGAAAAGTCCTGCACTGAAGTCCTGTGGCTGCCCTCCGCGAATCCCAACCCATGCAGAAGGCGCGCTGCCCGGGCTTCCGCGGAAAATCCATCCAGGCGTTCCAGTTCTTCGTAAAGCCTGTCGACGCCTTCTGAGTGGTCCCGGGTCTCGGCGAGCGCGATTGCTGCCTGGACCGACCTGAGTTCCTGGTCACCGTCGATCACAAAATCGATTGCGCTGATGGTTCCGGAAGGGCTCTCCTGCGCGACGTGAGAAATCCGGTCGGCGGGGTTCCTCGACATGACTCCATCGTCCGGATCGAGTTGCCCCAGGATCATGGCGAACAGCGACGATTTTCCACTGCCATTGGCGCCAACCAAACCCAGGCGATGACCTGCATGGGCCTGAAAGGTAACCTTTTCGAACAACAGCTTGCGTCCCCGACGCAGGCTCAACTGACTAAACCCCAACATACAGTTAACAATCCGGGCGGCAGGCGAAGAGGCGATATTATATCCTTCCACCGTATGAGAAATGCATTCTATATTTGCCTGGTGCTCCTGACCATTCTCGCCTGGCGGGATTGGAACCGGCGTGAAATTGTCCATGAGCCCGGCATACTGGTTTCCGCGGCGCCAAGGCAGCAAAATCTTGAATCCGGTGAACGGTTTGACCGTGACGGGTTTCAGCTGACCCGCAGGGCCAGCTTCGACGTCGAGGCCCGCGTGCTGTCAAGAGAAGATTACCGGTTTGACCAGGAATCGGATTTGTCTCCAATGGATCTGGCGCTGGGCTGGGGCGTGATGTCGGACCAGTCCGTTCTGGACAGGATTGAAATCTCCCAGGGTTCGCGCTGGTATTTCACCCGCTACGAGTTTCCGGCGCCTGTTTCCGACCACGAAATCATCACCAACAGCAGCAACATGCACCTGATACCGGCCAACGACTGGGTTCTTGGCAAGCTGAAAAAAATCAGGCGTGGCGATATCGTTCAATTGAAAGGTTCTCTGGTCGACATTGACAGCGAGAGCGGGTTTTATTGGCGGACTTCTCTGCGTCGTGATGACACCGGAAATGGTTCGTGTGAGGTCTTTTTCGTGGAAGAGGCGTATATCCGGTAGATATCTTAAAGTGGGGGCATTTGGTTGATTTTTCATTTGTTCCTGGTTCACTATAGACCGCAGATGACTACCGAGGACCCAAAACCCTTCGTTGCACCCTGCCGGGATCTGGCGATCAGTTCTCCGTTCAAGTGGCTGAAATCGGGGTGGCAGGACTTCCGGTCGGCGCCCGGCCTAAGTCTTGCCTGGGGTGTTTTCTGCTGGTTCCTGTCCACGATCGTTACGCTGGTTGCGTGGAGAACGGGTGGCTGGGTGCTGTTGCTGAGCGTTCTTTCCGGGTTCGTTTTTGTCGCTCCGTTGCTTGCATTCGGTATGTATTCGGTGAGCAGGCAACTGTGCCTCGGTAACAAGCCCGGCCTGATGCAAACCCTGCGTGCGGCCCGCAGGCCGTTCGCCAACTCGCTGGTGTTCGCGCTGGTGCTTCTGGTCATTTTCCTCTTGTGGGCAAGGGCCGGGACCATGGTCCATATCTTTTTTCCGAGCACCGGCGAAGTCAGGCTGGCGGACCTGTCTGTCTACCTGGGAGTGGGCACCGCGGTAGGCTCCATTTTCGCGACGATTTGTTTCATGGCCAGTGTTTTCTCACTTCCTTTCATTGCCAACCGTGATGCCGATGTGATTACGGCAGTGGTTTCAAGCATCAACGCGGTGCTTCGTAATCGGAAAACGATGTTTCTCTGGGCGGTAACCGTCGCGATCTTCACGGCTCTCGGGTTCGTGACCGCAATGCTGGGTTTTATCGTGATCATCCCCTTGCTTGGATATGCGACCTGGCACGGTTACAGGGACGCTCTGGATGTGGCCGGCTGGCCGGTCCTGGAAGACGGAAAACCGGTTTCAGCCTGAATTTTTCCGGAAAAAAGGCCGGCGTTTCACGACGCCGGCCTGAAATTTATTTCTCGATCCTTGATGATTCAGTGTGACCCACAGGGCCGAAGCCTTTAACACAGGAAATTGGGGGGGACTGTGCGTGGGTCACATATTAAATATAGGACAGAATCTGCAGTCTGCAACCCTTATTGATCATCCCGTTGGGTTTCAGTCCTCAACGCCCAGGCGCTTGTGCATGATCGGGCTGGTCGTCGTATATTGCAGCCTGACTTTCTGCTCCGGATGAATGTGTTGCTGCACGGCAAAAGCCGCCAGCGCAGCCTCGTGAAATCCGCTGAGAATCAGCTTTTTCTTACCCGGATAGGAGTTGATGTCTCCCACTGCGAAAATACCGGAAATGTTCGTCTGAAATTTTTCGGTGTCGACAAAAACCTGGCGCTTGTCCAGCTCCAGCCCCCATTCGGCGATGGGTCCCAGGTTGGGCGACAGGCCCCAGAAAACAAACACATCGTCTGCTTCAACCTGGTGTGACTGTCCATCGGGTGCGGCGATTTCGAGTCCGCCAAAATTTCCGTCTTTTTCAAAGACACCACGCACATGTCCCTGGAATTCAATCAGGGATTCGCGGTCGGCCAGGCTTTTCATTTTCTTCACCGACGCCGGTTGTGCGCGGTATTCTTCCCGCCGGTGCACCAGCGTGATTTTGCGTGCCGTATTGTGCAGTTCCAGGGTCCAGTCGAGAGCAGAATCCCCGCCGCCAAGGATCACGATGTTCTTTCCGGCCAGTTTTTCCGGGTCTCGAATACGGTAGTGAATGTTCCGGCTCTCCCATTCCTGGGCGCC
>JARFQZ010000240.1 GCA_029287515.1 Lysobacterales bacterium | reverse complement strand
GTTGGCATATCATTTGACAGCGACAATTCAGGGGCGTATCTTTTACCACCGCAGGCACAATATCTTGTGTCTCGTATAAAAATAGAGCACAATAAGTTGTGCCCATAAGTGAATAAAACCAACTAATTACACGGAAGATTTAATGAGCAGCGTGCAGGTTGAGGCCATTGGCACTGATTCTAAAGATATTCCTTTCCAGGCCGCCTCACTGGATATCTGGGATAAAAAATACCGGCTTAAATCAAAGACCGGCGAAATCATCGATAACGAGATTGACGACACCTATAAGCGCGTCGCACGCGCCATTGCTGACGTAGAGCAGGACAAGGAAAAAAGGGATCAGTGGTACGAGTCTTTCCTTTGGGCCCTGCGACGGGGCGCCATTCCGGCAGGAAGAATCACTTCAAATGCCGGAGCACAGGAGCATAAGCCGGCTACGTCGACAATCAATTGCACCGTCTCCGGCACCATCAGGGATTCGATGGATGGCATTCTGGAAAAAGTGCATGAGGCCGGGCTGACGCTCAAGGCCGGTTGTGGGATCGGTTATGAATTTTCAACGCTCAGGCCAAAAGGCGCGTACGTGTCCGGAGCAGGTGCATACACTTCCGGTCCGCTGAGCTTCATGGATATCTACGACAAGATGTGTTTCACCGTATCGTCTGCAGGCGGGCGACGCGGAGCGCAGATGGCGACTTTCGAGGTCGGTCATCCGGACGCCATGGATTTTATACGCGCCAAGCGGGAAGACGGAAGGCTGCGGCAATTCAATTGTTCCCTGCTCATCACCGATGAGTTCATGCAGGCCGTTGAAGACAATACCCATTGGCCATTGGCGTTTCCGATCAACAAGCACGAGTCGGACGGAATCGACCTGGATAATCCCGAGCAAGTCATCTGGCGCGAATGGCCGGACACACACGGTTACATCACCCGTGACGATGGCCTGGTTGCCTGCCGTATATACAAGCCACGACCCGCCCGCCGGATGAGGGACATGCTCAGGTCCTCCCCCTACGATTTCGCTGACCCCGTTTACATCATGATCGACCGGATCAACGAGATGAACAACAACTGGTTCTGCGAACACATCCGGGCCACAAATCCCTGCGGCGAACAACCTTGGCCGCCCTACGGGGCCTGCCTGTTGGGATCGGTCAACCTGACCCGGTTTGTCACCGACCCGTTCTGCGACAAGGCAGAATTCGACTGGGAAGGCTATCGGGAAGTCGTGCGCATTTTTACGCGCATGCTCGATAACGTCGTCGAAATCAACGGCCTTCCACTGGGTAAACAGCGGGATGAAATCGCGCGCAAGCGACGACACGGAATGGGGTTTCTGGGCCTGGGTTCCGCTCTCACCATGATGGGTATGAAATACGGTGAAGACGATGCACTGGAGTTCACCGAGCAAGTGGCCAGAGAGATGGCCCTGGCAGGCTGGAAAGAGGCGCTGGAACTGTCGCGTGAAAAAGGCCCGGCGCCCATTATGGAGGAACGTTTCGAAGTGACGGGCGACATGCTGCGCCGCCGGCCTGAAATGCAGGCGGATGGGTACCGGGTCGGCGACATGGTGACGGGCAAGGTCCTGATGGCCAAGTATTCCCGTTACATGCAAAGGGTCGCAGAATACGCGCCGGACCTGGTCAGCGACCTGGCTGAAGAGGGCGCCCGTTTTACACACCATACTTCGATCGCGCCGACCGGAACGATCTCCCTGTCCCTTGCCAATAACGTCTCGAACGGGATTGAACCGAGCTTCGCCCACCATTACAGCAGGAACGTTATTCGCGAAGGGCGCAAATCGAAAGAAAAAGTCGAAGTTTACAGTTACGAGTTGCTGGCTTACCGTTCGCTGGTCAATGCGAACGCAATGCCCTACGCGCAGGATGATTCGGCCCGACTTCCGGGTTACTTCATCACCGCAGAAGACGTGACGCCCAAGCAGCACGTGGATATCCAGGCGGCCGCGCAAAAATGGATTGACTCTTCCATATCCAAAACCGCGAATGTGCCCACAGACTTCCCTTACGAGGAGTTCAAGGATATTTACACCTATGCGCACAAGCAGCAACTCAAGGGTTGTACCACCTTCCGCTTCAACCCGGAGGCGTTCCAGGGTGTCCTGGTTAAGGACAAGGACCTGGAAAGCACAACCTACCGTTTCGTACTCGAGGACGGCGAGGTGGTTGAGGTGGCAGGAAACGAAGAGATCGAATACGACGGTGAATTGCACACCGCAGCGAATCTCTTCGACGCGCTGAAAGAAGGCTACTACGGAAAGTTCTAAAAACAAGCGCTGGATCACGCCGGCACAGGGATGGCCAATTGATTGATACGGCCGGAGAGGAAAAAGGTCAATGGCCTGGGCCTTAGAGTTGGAAACGGCTTTAGCTGTTTCCGGGACAAGGATGTGTACTTAGGTACACGGAAGTTAATAACAATAAAATATGGGATAAAGTGACGGCGAGGGATCATGGGTTCCGTCAGAAATTATGGAGGTGTTGCGTACAGGGACGTACACCTCTTTTTCATCAGTAAATACAGGAACATTCAGGATTATCGCAATGGGTATCAAGATCGCAAATAAAATAGTGGGCTACGAAGTGGTAAAGCCAGAGGAAGAGATAACAGTCAGGGAAGAAGCCAAAGCTGAATCCCAGGAGCGCCCGTCCGCGACCATCATCCGCATGACGGAGAGAGTCGCCAGGCCGGAGGGTATGGAAGCTCTGGAAGGCTCTACCTACAAAATCAAGACCCCGCTTGATGACCATGCAATGTACGTAACGATCAATGACATTATTCTGAACCAGGGGACGGAGCACGAACAGCGCCGTCCGTTCGAGATTTTCATCAATTCCAAAAACATGGACCACTTCCAATGGATCGTGGCCCTTACCCGGTTGATGTCGGCAGTGTTCAGAAAAGGCGGGGACGTCACGTTCCTTGCTGAAGAACTGCAGGCTGTATTTGATCCCCGCGGCGGATACTTCAAACCAGGCGGTAAGTTCATGCCGTCCATCATTGCGGACATCGGTGCGGTGATCGAGCATCACCTTCAAAAGATCGGATTAATGGAAAAGGAAGAACTGTCTGAACAGCAGCAGTTGATCCTCGACCAGAAAAGGGCACAGGCAGAGAGTACGGTTGAAAAAAAAACGGTAAGCCCGGAGGGTGACGCCGGATACCCGGCTTCCGCCACACTGTGCAACAAATGCCATACCAAGGCCGTGGTGATAATGGATAATTGCGCTACCTGCCTGTCCTGTGGATATTCGAAGTGCGGCTAGCGCTTCGCACGTGTTGCTGCATTTACTCTGGATAACACCGCTTTTACTGATCATTGGTTTTCTTGCGTCGCCCCGTTTCAGGGGCGATATCGCTGAGAGCCGAACCCGCCGCATCCTCGCCAACGGGCTGGAAAAAAGTCGCTACACCATTCTGAATGATGTCCAGTTGCCCGCAGGCGGGGGCACAGTGCATGTGGATCACATCGTGGTGTCGCGGTTTGGCGTGTTCGTCATCGAAAGCTTTTATGCCGGCGGAACGGTTTCAGGGGGCGAGTTCCAGGACCGCTGGAAACAGGAGTACTGGGGGCGCACCAGGCGGATTGAAAATCCCATTCATCAGAATACGGTGCAGGCAGAGACCCTGGGGCGCCTGCTGGGCATGCCCCAATCGAAGATTCACCGCGTGGTCGTATTGACCGGGCGCAAGGGGATGCGATTCGAAGCGCCAGATCACTTGGTGCCTGCCGAACAGCTCATTCGGTACATTCGTAAAAAGGGCACGCATGTGCTGGAGCCGGAACAGGCGGACCGTGTGCTGAAGGCGGTCGAGGAGTCCCGTGTCAATCCGGCCGGGAGCTTACGCATCAGCCGGTGGAGCCTGTTGAACGTTTTGCTGGTAATCGTTTTGCTGTCGGGCATCTGGCTGGCATTTGGTGATGAGATCCGGCAGCTACAGGAACGCTGGCTGCAGCAGCAGGAGCAGAAAGAGTCCCCCGGGCGGTTCCACGCAGACGGCAGCCGCAAAACTGAGCAGGAACTGTGGGAGGACTCGTTGATTTGCGCCTGGTCCGAGGACACCGGGCGGTGCGCCTGTTATGAACCGGGCGGCCAGAAAGCGAACCTGGAACAATCCAGATGCCGCTCGCTCGCAGAACGCGGCTCCATACTGAACCAGTAACCCAGGATTATTTTTGTTCGAGTTTCATCGAGCCGATCAGGCTGGCGACGATCGCCGCGAGGTAGAACATTCCGGTCACCGCCTCGAGTATAACGATGACTTGCGCCAGCG
>JARFQZ010000100.1 GCA_029287515.1 Lysobacterales bacterium | reverse complement strand
AACGCAAGATCCGCTGCCCACCAGCTACCTGGGGCACGATGTCCGGGTCACGAGTTCATCCCGCGGAAGAGGCGGCAAAGGCACAACCCTGTTCAAGGTACAGTCTGATTCTGTCAGCCCCAGTGAGTGCAATTACAATTTCGAAGCCGAATTCGACGACCTGCAGGACGATGGCGTGACCAGTGACGAAGATGTGACCAGCCTCGACGGCATCTACAACGCCGGCGGCGGCAAGGGCTTTCGCCTCGACACCAACGGCAGCCAGAAGCTGGAATCACGGAACGACTCGAGATTTGTCCGGATCAACTTTTCAAATGCCATGCCTGACAATTCGAGTTGCGATGAAGAAGACATCAATAACGCGGCCGGTGCAGCAGGTTTTTGTGACCAGTTCAAGGGCATTGACCTGCGGATTGAGCACCAGATCCAGGACCTCGAAGAGTACGGCCTCTGCACGATGAAAGTCGACGACGAACGCAGGCTGGCCATGCGCCTGGGCTTTCAGTCCGAAGACGGTGCGCTATTGCAGGATGTTTTCAAGAACGGCAAGCAGAGCGGAAGCGGCACTCCCGCACTTTCGCTAAGTTACGGATGCCTCGCTCCCAACCTGTTGCAGGCAGACATCGACGACTTGAAAAATTGGCCGCTGGTCTCGCGGATAGATGACGTGACCTGGCGGATAGAGGCAACCAGGGCCTGCATGCACACCACCCATGGACACAAACTCGAATCTGTAGATGATGATGGTAATGTTGAGACCATTTACCTGGAAATGCCCTTCGGCCTGACGATTAAAATTGTGGAATCACAATGAACACTGGCAGAGCCAAAGAGGTAGCAGTTCAAGCCCGATCTGGACACGGCCTCGTTGATCTGGCCAGGAGCGCATGATGAAGTATCCGGAAAATGAAGATCAATCTTCACTTTTACACCTGGTCCTGATGATCGTGATGTTCGCGCTGATCCTGCTGTTGGGCGCAATTACATTTTACTGAACAATCTCCTGCCGAATGGCCAGCCGGTACAGTAATACAGCGACCACAGCCAGCATCGCCAGGCCCAGCCAGCCGCCAAAGTGCCATTGGTCGGGTAGCGCCAGCACGCTCGCTGAACCTACAGCGACGATCGGCACGGCCATGAAGATGCCCATCAGCGCCTCTCCGGTGATCAGGCCGGCGGCGAACAGCGTGCCTTTCTGGTGAATCTTCTCCTTTTCGCCTTCCTCGTCGCCCGGTTTTAAGTAGCGCTCGACCAGGTGTGCGACCAGCCCGCCGGCGAAGATCGGTACGCTGAGCTCAATTGGCAGGTAGATGCCCACGGCACAGGCCAGCACGGGAGTACGGAAGCTGGAGCCGCGTTTTTTCAGTATCTCATCCAGAATGATGATGGCAGCGCCGATCGCCGCGCCAATGCCGATCATGGTCCACGGCAGTTCACCGCCAAAGATACCGTTGGCTACAGACGCCATCAGGTTGGCCTGCGGCGCCAGCAAGGGGCTGGGGTGCTCTGCGGTAGGCACGCCAATTCCATAAGCCTGGGCCAGCAGGTTTAGCACAGGCGCCATGATCAGCGCGCTGGACACGCCGCCCACCGCCAGCATGAATTGCTGTTTCCAGGGCGTGGCGCCCAGGATATAACCGCATTTGAGGTCCTGCAGGTTGTCGCCGCCAATGCAGGCCGCTCCGCAAACCACGGCGCCGATCATGATGGTGGCCACCGCACCGATCGTCGACTGCGGACCCAGCATCGTCACCAGCACCAGGGCCGCGAACAGGATCGTGGCGATAGTCAGCCCCGAAACCGGGTTATTGGACGATCCCACCAGGCCGGCCATGTAAGCGGAAACGGACACGAACAGGAAACCCGCGACGATCATGATGACGGTCATCGGGATGCTCACTGCCCAGCTGCCGACAATCGCCTGGTAAAGAACCATCAACGGCAGCACAAAGACCACCAGGCCGAGCAGGATCAGTTTCATCGGCAGGTCGCGCTCGGTGCGCGGGATGGCTACGCCTCCGTTGCCTCGTTCGGCGTGGATGCCGCTCTTGATACCCGACACCAGTGAATGACGCAGGGATATCAGTGTCCACACACCACCGATCAGCATCGCGCCGACGCCCAGGTAACGGATCTGGGCCGACCAGATGCCATAGGCAGCATCTTCCGCCGTGGCTCCGGCCAGCTCCACGCTCAGCACCGGGTCGGTCGCGAGGAAAAAATTACTGTAAAGCGGGATCGCTATGTTCCAGGCGATCACGCCGCCGGCCAGCATCACGATGCCGATATTCAGACCGACGATATAACCTACGCCAAACAGCGCCGGCGACAGGTTGGTGCCAAAGTAAGCCAGGGTATTGCCCCACCAGGCCGACGATGCAGCGGTATCCGGGATAAGGCGCAGACCGCTGCCGGCGGCCAGTTTCATCAGGCCGCCGATGGATGCGGCGCCTGCCAGGATCTTCAGCCCGGCCCCTGGGTTGTCACCCGTTTTCAGGACTTCCGCAGCCGCTTTGCCTTCCGGAAAAGCCAGCCCCTGCTCGACGATCAGCGAACGACGCAGGGGAACCGAAAACAGCACGCCCAGCAATCCGCCAAGACCGGCAATGGCCAGCACCCACGAGTATCGGAAATCTTGCCAGTAGCCCAGTATCAGCAAGGCCGGCAGCGTAAAAATCACACCCGTCGCGATGGAAGTGCCCGCCGAGGCGCCGGTCGCAACGATGTTGTTCTCCAGGATGTGTCCGCCCCCAAGCAGTTTCAGTACCGCCATCGAAACCACCGCGGCCGGAATGGCCGATGCAATGGTCATACCGGCAAACAGGCCAAGGTAGGCATTGGCCCCTGCCAGGATCATGGCAAGCACAATGGCCAGGATGATTGCGCGGGGGGTGAGTTCAGGTGGTGCCGGGG
>JARFQZ010000097.1 GCA_029287515.1 Lysobacterales bacterium | reverse complement strand
CTGGCCCTGCAGCATCCTGGTTTGCCGCAAGACGTGTGCATGTTTCGACCGTCTCCGTAATCTGGCGACGGACCGGCTGATCGAAGTAGTAATCCATTTCCCTGACCATCAGGACCATCTGGGCAATGGTGTCCCCGATGTTTTGCCTGAGTGAAACCAGGCGTTCGGGGTCCGGCCGATCGCTCTGAAGATACTGAACTGCATCGAACGCCGCGGCCAGCGGTGACTTGATTCGCCGATCTATGGCCGCGAATTCTCTCGAAAACGTATCGGACAGGCGTGGCAAAAGTTCGGCGAGTAACGGGGGTATTCGCCAACGGGGAAGCGGTATTGGGACAGTGACCGGTTCCGGGGCAAGTCGTTCGAGCGGCTCCTCCAATGGATAAGATGACTGTTGATTCTGAATCAACATGTCAGATATCACCCAAAGCAAAGACTCGGTGAATGCCAGGTATCTCCCATCATTGAGTCCGTCGATGGCCGTGGCCAGTACCAGGATGTATTCGGCGTCTTTCAGGTGGGGGTCGGCCAGGCGTGGCATGGCGGATACCAGGTCGATCCGCAATTGCGCCAGATCACGGACATCACCCGGACCGGGCTGGATCGTGGCATTCGCCAACGCCATCAGCCTGGTCAGCGCATCGTCAATGGCACGGTCCATCATTGCGGCGCCCGTGCCGGGTTCCGTCTCCTCCGCCGGGGCCTCCTCCGCCGGGGCCTCCTCCCCCTCCGCCGCTGGTGATTCAGGCGGTGGGGACCCGGCCCACGCGGGCGGTGTCAATCCCACCCATGGCTCGAACCAGTCGGTATGCAAATTCAGAACCGTTGCCAACAGGACATCGTTCATCATCGCCGCAGCCAGCAGGCTGGACCACAATGCAGCGGATTGTAATTCGACTCTCTGAATCGCCTCGGGCAAAACTGCGGCAGCCAGGCTCTCGCTGGAACGGTCGAAAAGCTGCCTCATCAGGCTCCTGTCCTCGGGGCCGAGCGGCGACACAAACAGACCGGGAGTGACACCATGCTGATTCAGCTTGAGCATGACAAACCAGGCTGCCGGGTCCAGATGAGAACCACGTGAGGGCAGGACAGGATATCGCTTTGCAAGCCGGTCCAGCCACGCCCTTTCTTCACGAAAACGCGATACCAGGGACTTCGGTTCCGCTTGCGTGGAAGACATACCGTATTCAAGCAACTGCGCAACGGCGATCATCGTCAGCAGGGTATCGGTGCGGATTTCACTGTCGGCAAGCGCGGCAGCCAGTTCCGTTGTTCCCGGCAAGTCTTCAATCATGACTTCCTGGACGACAATGACTTCTTCCAGCAGCCTGCTTCCCGGTTCGACTTCCTGCGCGTTGTCCTGCACGGTATCCTGCGCCGCGAGGCAACCGCTCATGAAATACATGCCCACGACCCCCAGGCCCGACAGGATGCTTTGCCGGTCCCAGAGCCTTGCCGGTTGGCGTTTTGAGTCTTTCAACTTATGATTGCCGCTGCTTGCTTCAATTCCAGAACCGATATACTACGCGAATGATCTCAAAACTGCTCATCATCACCACCGGCGGCACCATCGACAAAATCTATTTTGACGACAAAAGCGATTACCAGGTCGGCGAACCCCAAATCAGCCAGATCCTGCACGCGATGCATGTTGCTTTTGACTTCGAGGTCATTGCTTTGATGCGCAAGGACAGTCTGCACATCGGCGAAAAAGAGCGCCGGCTTATCCATGCTACCGTAGAGACTTCTGATGCGAGCCATATACTGATAACCCATGGCACCGACAGCATGGTGGAAACCGCTGCCGTGCTTGATGACGTCGAGGACAAAACAATTGTTCTGACCGGAGCGCTGAACCCGGCCCGTTTTCGTGATTCCGACGCCATCTTCAACATCGGTTGCGCGGTAGGCGCGGCCCAGAGCCTGCCCCCGGGCGTTTATATCGCCATGAACGGCAAGGTCTGGGATCCCGCCAAAGTACGCAAAAACCGCAGGGAAAACCGATTCGAACACATTACATGATCTTGAAGGCGTGAATTGCCAACCCTACCAGCCCGCCCACCAGCGTGCCGTTGATTCGAATGAACTGCAGATCGCGACCGATCGCCTGCTCGATTCGCTGGCTGGTATCCATTGCATCCCAGCTACGAACGGTGTCACTGATCAGGCTGGCAATCGAATGACGGTTTTCATCGACGATTGAAACCGCTGAATCCACCAGCCAGCAGTTGACCCAGGCCTGCATATCCCGGTCCTGTTCCAATTCATCGGACAGGCCGGAAAGTAATTCGCCCAGTTGAGCCCGAAGCTGCGAATCGGGATTCTCCAGGTCCGTCTCGATGCCGTTTACCAGGTCAGTCCACAAGCGGTAGAGGTAGTCCTGCAAATCACCATTGTCCAGCATGCTCTGCTTGAGCTGCTCACCCCAGTCCCGGTATCCGGGGTCACTCTGCAGATCTCCTGCCCAGCGCAGAATCCACCGGTTGAAATTGCCGCGCATGGCATGGTCCGGGTCCAGGGACATTTCCAACAAGAGGGTTTCAATCCGGTCCAGCATCTGGACCACGATCTTGTCATCGACAAAACCCGGAATCCACCAGGGGCTTCCACGCTGGACATTACCCCGGATCACATCTCGATTGTCGTGTAACAGCACCAGCGTATACCGCAGGGATTGAGTGAGGACTTCCTGGTGCCTCCCGTCCTGCACCAGCCAGTCAAGCGTCCGGCCCAGCAGCGGGGCCAGGTTGATTCCAGCCAATTGCCGGTTGCCAATCCTGCCGATGAAGTGACGCACCCTGTCCTCGTGCATGGCGCCCAGAACCCACTGGATTACCCGCAGAGCAAGGTCCAGCACGCGTTCGTGCCCCGCTGGTGATTTAAGCCACTTTGCGGTCTTACTGGCCAGATTCGCTGATTCGAGCTTGGCGCGAACCACGTCGGGGTGCAGGAAATGATCCGCAACGAAACGGGCAAGGTTCTCGCCAATTTCATTCTTTCGTTTCGGAATAATAGCCGTGTGAGGTATCGGGATACCCATTGGATGACGGAACAGGGCCACCACGGCAAACCAGTCGGCAATCGCACCGACCATGCCGGCCTCGGCAAAAGCATGCAACCAGCCCGCCCAGGCCTCCGGCCGCTCCAGCGTCAACAGGAACAGCAC
>JARFQZ010000093.1 GCA_029287515.1 Lysobacterales bacterium | reverse complement strand
AATATCTGGTGCTGGGCCGCCGCCGCGCTGAGTACGGTGATGTACCTGTTCATCATGTACCAGGCGAAGCTGTACATGGAGTCGGTGCTGCAGCTGTTCTACCTCGGGATGGCGGCCTACGGCTGGCATCAGTGGCGCCACGGCGGCGAGGATCACGGTGAGCTGAAGGTTTCCACCTGGCCACTGCGCCTGCACGCTTTCGCAATCGCTTCGGTGATGCTGCTGGTGTTCATCAGCGGCGAGCTGCTGACCCGGTACAGCGAGGCTGCCTTGCCGTTCCTTGATTCCTTCACAACCTGGGGTGCGATCGTAGCGACGTTCATGGTGGCCCGTAAAATACTAGAGAACTGGCTGTACTGGTTCGTGATCGATTCGGTGTCCATCTGGCTGTACCTCGAGCGCGAGCTGTACTTAACGGCTGCGCTGTTCGCCGCCTATCTGGTGATGATCGTGATCGGCTATCGCAGCTGGCGCGCGAGCATGCTGGAGAGCCAGGCATGAACGCCGAAGCTGCACTGGGCAGGATTCCGGGCTTTGCCGGCGCTACGCTCCTGGTGCAGCTCTCCGACGGCCCCACCAACGCCAGCTTCCTGGTCGAACGGACAAGTGAAAAATTCGTTCTGCGCCTGGACAAGCCGGAGACCGGAAAGCTCGGCCTGGATCGCGGAAACGAAAAACACGTCAGCGCGGCCATCGCGGCCGCCGGCCTGGGTCCGGAGTACTTGTACTTCGATCCACATGAGGGATCCTGCCTGCGACCCTGGCTGACCGGCCAGAGCTGGTCGGCATCCGATCTGCAGGAGCCCCGGAACCTGGAGCGGCTTGCCATTCTGCTGCGCAAGCTGCACAGCCTGCAGGCCGTTGGCAAGCCATTCGATCCCCTGGCCGCCGCTCACCGCTATGCCGCTGCCGTTGGAACGGAACAGGCCGCCCGGCTGGTGAACCGAGCAGCGGATGCGATCGGCGCCGGGCAGGGCGGGGAAACCGCCCTGTGCCACAACGACCTGGTTTGCGAAAACATCTTTGAGGCCGAAGACGGTCGCCTGCTATTGATCGACTGGGAATACGCCGGTATGGGTGACCCTTACTTCGACCTCGCCGTCGTGGTCCAGCATCATCGCCTTGAGCCGGGCCTCAGCCGCTCATTCCTCGATGCTTGGCTAGGCCGGTCTGCCACCACAGAGGAACGGAACCATTTATCCAGCCAATGCAGTTTCTACGAGTGCCTGCTCGAACTATGGAATTTGCGCCTGAAATTATGATGCGGAAAGTGTGACTGAGAGAGCAGGGTCCGCGGCAGACAATCTCTCCGGTGGTTCGACCGGTCCAAGAGGGTCCGGGTAGCTCTCCACAGGACAATCGAGCTGTCGGGAACAGTCGATTAGCGCACATGGATGTCTTGAGCGTGTCCTGTGGGGAGCTACCTGGATCCTCTCCGCGCACACAACACTATTCGCCAGCTTAGCTGGCCGCTATTGAGCGTTAATCTACTGCTCCACCGCCTGGCGGCTGGTGAAAGCGTGCGCAATGGTCGACTTGTCGGTGAACTCCAGCTCGCCGCCCAGTGGCACCCCATGCGCGATGCGGCTGACGGCGATGCCGTTTTTCTGCGCCATGCGCTGCAGGTAAAAGGCGGTAGCCTCGCCTTCGACGGTCGGGTTGGTCGCGATGATCAGCTCGCCGGGCGGGTCCTGACTCAGCCGGTCGGCCAGTTGGTCGAGGCCCAGATCCTCCGGACCGATGCCGTCCAGCGGGGAAAGGCGGCCCAGCAAAACGAAATAGAGTCCGCTGTAACCTGTCGCCTGTTCGATCGCCATCACGTCGCTGGGGGACTCGACTGCGCACAGCAGTGACCGGTCACGCTGGGTATTGGAGCAGATCTGGCAGACATCCCGCTCGGTCAGGTTTCGGCACATCTCGCAGCGCCCGATCCGTTCCATCGCCACCTCCAGCACTGAGGACAGATGCCGGCCGCCGTCGCGGTTCCGTTCCAGCAGGTGCAAGGCCATGCGCTGGGCCGACTTCGGCCCGACTCCGGGCAGGCAGCGCAGGGCTTCGATCAACTGATCAAGAAGCGGTTCGGAATTCACGCAGTCAGGCTCAGAATGGCAGCTTCATCCCCGGCGGCAGATTGATGCCGGCGGTCATGTCGGACATGCGGTCCTGGGTGCTCGAGGTGATGCGGTTCACCGCGTCGTTGATAGCGGCCGTGACGATGTCTTCCAGCATCTCCCGGTCCTCCAGCAGGGAAGGGTCGATTTCCACGCGCTTTACCGCGTGTCTGCCCGTCATGGTGACCTTTACCAGTCCGCCGCCGGCTTCGCCGGTGACTTCCATGTTGGCCAGCTCTGCCTGGGCCTTCTCCATTTCCTGCTGCATTTTCTGGGCCTGTTGCATCAGGCCTGCGAGATTACCTTTCATATTCTGTCCTGTTCCTGGGTTTGGATTTGTTTACTGAAGCGGTTGTATCGAATCTTCGACCAGTTTGGCGCCCATTTGTTCTTTAAGGGATTTAATGGTCGGATCGTCATTGATCGCTTTTTCCGCCTCGCTCATGTTGTCGCGAACTTTCTGTTCTTCAATTGCGGCCGCCGTGCGCAGCTCTTCCCGCTCCTCGTCGACCAGCCGGATATTCACAGGATGTCCAACCCGTTCGCTGATGGCCTGCTTCAGTCGGCTGACACAGCTTTCTGAACCCAGGTGCCGCAAAGCGGGCGCGATGGCGAAATCCCAATGATCATCTGTGCGTGATTTGAGTTGTACATTGCGCGCCAACTCCCGGGCTTGTCCTGAAAGGCTCAGTTCATTCAGCAGCCTGACCCAGTCAGAGGGTGTCTCCGCGGCGGGCGATGCTGTACTGCCCTTCGGCGAACTTCTCCCTGACGCGGCCTGTTGTGCCGGGGCACTGGCGGGGGTCGCTGCCCCTGCCTCTGCGGGCCGGAAAGCCAGCATGCGCAACAGGGTCATTTCCAGGCCGGTCCGGGGGTCTGGCGCAAGGCCCAGTTCCGCGCGGCCCTTGATGGCAATCTGGTAGAACAGTTGAGCGTCTTCGGCCGGGATGAGTTCGGCCAGTTGAACGATGGCGTCCCAGTCGCTGCGCTCGGGGTCCCGGTAATCCGGTACGCACTGCACCAGGGTGATTCGATGCAGCACCTCGGCCAGGTTCACCAGCACCGTTTCCAGGTCTCGTGACTGGGATACGAGATCCTCGACGATACCGAGGAGCCTCCCGGCGTCTCCCGTGGCCAGGGCCCTGAGCATGGAGGCTATGTGCTCGTGGTCCACCAGCCCCAGCATTTTTTCAAGGTCTGACATCACGAGTTTGCCACCGCCATACGCGATGGCCTGGTCCAGCAGGCTCAGGCCGTCACGCATACTCCCATCTGCGGCCCGCGACAGGACTGTGATGGTTTCCGGTTCGGTTTCAATGCCCTCTGTTTTTACCAGTTGCCTGAGGTAGTCTCCGATCTGGTCCGGCAGCAGCCGGCGGAGATTAAAACGCAGGCAGCGGGAGAGAATGGTGACCGGAATTTTCTGTGGGTCGGTGGTGGCCAGCACGAACTTGACGTGCGGCGGCGGCTCCTCGAGTGTTTTCAGCAGTGCATTGAAACTGCTGGTGGAGAGCATGTGCACTTCATCGATGATGTAGACCTTGTAACGCCCCCGGGTCGGTGTGTACTGAACCGATTCGAGCAACTCCCGGGTATCGTCTACCCCCGTGCGGGATGCCGCGTCGATCTCAATCATATCGACGAAGCGCCCTTCGTCGAGGTCGACACAACTGCTGCACTCACCGCATGGTTTGGAACTGACGCCCGTTTCGCAATTCAGGCACTTCGCCAGGATCCGGGCTATGGTGGTTTTTCCCACCCCGCGGGTCCCGGTAAACAGGAAAGCATGGTGCAGGCGATCCTGGTCCAACCCGTTGATCAGGGCCTGGGAAACATGTTCCTGCCCCACGAGTTGTTCAAATGTTACGGGGCGCCATTTACGCGCCAGGACCTGGTAACTCATCAGAAGTGTCTCACGTGCGACGGCATTTCAGTAAAGCTTCTTTGCCTTCGGCAAAACCGCTTTGCTTCCATTGCCTGCACTTCCTGCTCCCGCAACCTTGTTGCGGAAGGCGGCTTCGCTCGACGGCATTGTTTATTTCGCATTTCCCTTTGGGAACTGCGAGAAAAAAATGGCGCGGACTGGTGAAAATTCATTAAGGGCACATCATAACAAACTTGGGGGGATTGGTGGCGGCCCCCGCCCGCCGCACCCCGGCGCCCGAGTCCATTGCTGCCGCTGCTCCCTTCCGGGCCTGACGGGGTTCACAACTTGTCGTCGCGGGGGGACCGACGAAGGCCACCATTGCTGTTCCCCGGGACCGGAAAT
>JARFQZ010000013.1 GCA_029287515.1 Lysobacterales bacterium | reverse complement strand
GCTCGGCATCAGCCCCATGGAGTTGTTTTTTCATGTCCACATTCTATAGCTTCACGCAAGATTTTTCCGGTGTGATGAATTATGTTAATCGGGAATGCCCAAGGAGAAAACCCATGGAATCTGCCGTTCTGGTTATTTTGCGCATTCTCGTACAGTTTACTTGCTTTTCCCTCCGTGTTGGCGCATCGAGGACAAAGTACGGAGTTAATGCACCCGGCACCACTGGTGACGAAAACTGGGAGCGGCTGTATCGCGTCCGGCAAAATACCATGGAACAGCCGGGCGTGTTCCTGAAAATCTTCTGAACCGGTTAATGGAGGTCATCATGGTTCCTGCTCTCTCATTATGGTTGCCGATACTGTTGTCAGCAGTGGCGGTTTTTATCGCGAGTTCGGTCATTCACATGGTCCTGACGTATCACCGAAACGATTTCAGGGGGCTTTCATCCCAGGACGAGATCATGGATGCCTTGCGTGCGTTCAATATTCCACCGGGTGAGTACGTGATGCCCCACTGTGAGCGCCCGAAGGCCATGGAAGAGCCGGAGTTCAAGGAACGGCTCGAAAAAGGGCCGGTTGCGTTTCTGACCGTGCTGAAAGGGAATGACTTCGGAATGGGGAAAAGCCTGGTGCTGTGGTTTCTGTACTGCCTGTTGATCGGCTTGTTTTCGGCTTACCTGGCCGGCCAGGCGCTCGGTCCGGGCGCGCATTACCTTTCCGTGTTCCGGTTTGTGGGCGCCGCCGCGTTCGGAGCTTATGCACTCGCGTTACTGCAGAACTCGATATGGTACAAACGCGCCTGGATGACCACTCTGAAATCCATGATGGACGGATTCATTTACGCCATAGTGACCGCAGGCATCTTCGGCTGGCTCTGGCCGGCCTAGAGATAGGGTGTAAAAAGCGCCGAAGCACTGTCCCTGAGGCGGGCGACGGTTTTTCTTTCGTTCAATTCCATCGATGTAAACGGCTTGCAACTGTCCAGGTTTTCCAGGAAATGTGCCGCGAGTTCCCCGTTAAGCCCAGGCTCGAATACCTCAACGCCCAGCTCGAAATTGAGGCGCAGGCTGCGGGGATCGAGGTTGCTGGAGCCCACCAGCGAGTAGTCATCATCGATGACGATGCATTTACTGTGAGCAAATGGGGGCGGGCGCCGGAGAATATGGACCCCGGCATCGAGCAGTTCAGACATGGTGTGCTGCAACGCCCACTGCACCAGCGGCCAATTGTTTTTCTCCGGGATCATCACTTTGACATCCACTCCCGACAGGGCTGCCGCCTGCAGACAGCCCAACATCTGCCGCTCGGGCAGAAAATAGGGCGTCATGATCCAGACCCGGCTGCGGGCGCTGGCGATGGCGCCCATGATCACCAGCATCATCGAATCGAGCGTGTCGTCCGGCCCGTCCGTTATCAAGCGGCAACTCGCCCGGCCATCTTGCGGGTTGTCTGCCTGCCAATCCTTTGGGGGTTCTCCCCTGGAGAATTTCCAGTCATCGGCAAACAGGTCGACAAATTCACCGATGATCGGCCCTTCAAACCGGAAATGCAGATCGCTGGCCCGGTGTGATGAGTCGCCGTGGACCAACTGCCTGTCCCCGATGTTCATGCCGCCTGCAAAGGCCAGGCTCCGGTCCGTCACCAGCACCTTACGGTGGGTTCTGAGGTTGATGCTGAAGCTGGGCGGCAGAAGTTTCAGCGGCATGAATCGCTTGTGGGGGATATTGTGCCGCCTGAGTTCACGGATGATGGTGGGAAAGCTGTATCGCATGCCGACGTCGTCTATCAGTACATAAATGGAGCAGCCGCGATCGCGCGCGGCAACCAGCTTTTCCACGAACAGCCTGCCGGTGTCATCGTTGTCGAATATGTAACTGCTCAGCAACACTTCCCTTTGCGCCTTATCAATGGCCTCGAGCATTTCAGGAAAGGCCTGCTCGCCGTTGTACAGCGTGGCGACGCTGTTTCCCGGAACCACTCTCTGGCCGGTGATGTTGTACCCAGGCCGGTTGCGCAACACACCGTCGGTTGCTTGATGGGTGACCGGGTCTGTGAGCGGTTCCGAATCAGTATCCTGGCTGATCCGCTGCGCTTTCCTGCGCACGCGGTTGATACCAAACAGTGCGTACAGCAGGGCCCCGGCAATCGGGAAAACGACGATCAGGCCCAGCCAGCCGAAAGCAGCCCTGGAATCACGTACATGGAGCAATGCATGGGCCGCCGCCACGACTGCGACAATCACGTAGATGGAGAAAAACGACAAGAGGTACTCGAACCACATGGCCACTAGCTTATATCATTGACCGATGAAACAGTGCGCATTCCTGACGCTGGACGAGCGGGGCGACTGCGTGATCGACGACGAGCACGCGATCGCTCCCCTGGAACAGCTGGGCTGGCAGGTCTCAACCCTGTCCTGGAGGCAAACCGGGACGCCCTGGAGCGACTTCGACGTGGTGGTTGTCCGTTCCACCTGGGACTACTGGGACGACATACCGGCGTTCCTCGAAACACTCAGGCAGATCGACAGCACGACGCGGCTGGCCAATCCACTGGACATCATTCACTGGAACCTGGAAAAAACCTACATGCTGGATCTGGAAGGCAAGGGCATAGGCGTTGTTCCCACGACATGGCCCGATGCCGTCCATCCCGGATCTTTTCCCGGCTTTTTTGCCGAGTTGAGTACCGGCGAACTGGTGGTCAAACCCGTGGTTGGCGCCAATGGTGAGGATGCGTATCGAGTTTCGGCGGGTGATGACCTGCAACGGTTGGAATGGATCTGTGACCGGTTTCGGAAAAAGCGGGCAATGGTGCAGAGGTTTATGCCGTCAATTCTCGACGAAGGCGAGTATTCCCTGTTTTACTTCAACGGAATATTCAGCCACGCGATATTGAAAATCCCCACGGGGTCCGAGTTCAGGTCACAGGAAGAGCACGGCTCGGAGATACGCCCGGTGGCGCCGGAGGAGAAGCTGCTGCTGCGGGGCCAGGAGGTCCTGGATACCCTGCCTGCGATACCGTTATACGCCCGCGTCGACTTCGTGCGCGACGATCACCAGGACTATATCGTCATGGAGCTCGAACTGATCGAGCCTTCCATGTACCTGCGCACCGATCCTGAAGCCCCGGGCAGGTTTGCCCGGGCTATCGATCAGCGTTTCTCAGTCAGTTCCCGCTGACGTGCGGGACGCTGTTGTCGCTCGCCCATGTGTTGATCGGGGCGATCTGATCATTACGGATGGACTCCAACTGCGATTCAAGTTCAAGCCATTCCTTTTTCAGGTCCGCCAGCCGGGACAGCGCGCCCTCTGTCACCGGAGCGCCCGTGGAATCGATCACGTCCAGCACGAACCGTATCTGGCCGGCCAGCATGGTCTCCCAGGCGTCCTCATCTTCCAGCGTCTCGTGCAGCGGCTGGATGATCTGGTGATCCCAGCGGTCCATGGCTTGCAGCGCTGAACCGCCGGCCTTCTGCAGTTCGGCATTGTCCGGGTAGTCTTCCATCAGGCCGGAGATCTGGCCACGGGCCTTGCGCAGCTCGCCGAGGCTGGTCAGGACTTCATCGAGCAACATCGCCGTTTCGTCCAGCCTGGCCGTCCATTCCTGTATTTCTGCCGGGCTCGCTGTAATCCGTGGATCCATTTCCAGTGCGAAGGCGACGTCCCGCGCTTTATTCCCGGCGGAAATTCGCGCCGTGTAATTGCCGGGCGCTGCACCGGGCCCCTCGAGGCCCGCGTAAAGGGTCATGTCCCGGACACAGTTGAAGCCATTCCTCCGGGTATCCCAGTTCCACTTGTTCAGGCCGGGTTCGGCAGACGGGTATTTCGGCTTGTAGGGCGACCTCGGATCCTCGTTGTGCTTCAGGCAGCGTTCGAAATCGCTTTCCTCGCTGGAATATTTCCGGATGACTGCGCCTCCACTGTCGAGGATTTCGATGCTGACCGGGCCTTCGAATGTTTCTGGAAGGTAGTAGTAAAGGGGAACACCTGGCTCCGGGTTGGCCGCTTCGAATTCGCCGGTCGACCAGCCCCTCCCGCGCATGTTCACCGTGGTTTCAGGTGCAAAAATATGCACGTTTCCGTCACCCAGGTCAGCGGCTGCCGCCTGCACCATGAACAGGTCATCGAGCACCCAGAATCCGCGCCCCTGGGTGGCGGCTACCAGCGTGTCCTGGCGGATGGACAGGTCGGTTATCGGGACCGGGGGCAGGTTCAGCTCCAGGGACTGCCAGTCCCGGCCGTCATCGAGCGAGACGAACATCCCGGCCTCGGTGCCGGCGTAAAGCTGCCCCCTGCGTTTCGGGTCTTCGCGCACGACCCGTACGAAGGTGTCTTCAGGCAGGCCCTCATCGATCCGTGTCCAGCTCTGGCCGTAGTTCGTGGTTTTGTAAATGTACGGGCTGAAATCGTTGAGTTTATAACCTGTCACGGCGAGATATGCTGTGGCCCGGTCGTGCGGGCTGATCTCGATGGCATTGATCATGGCTTCGCCCTTGTGCGGCGGCGAAACGTCGTCCCAGTTGGCGCCGTGGTCACGCGTGATGTGGACCAGCCCGTCGTCGCTGCCGGCCCAGATGGTGCCGGCCTCGTGCGGTGATTCGACCAGGTAGAACAGCGTGTTGTAAAACTCGGCGCCGACATTCTCCGGCGTCAGCGGCCCGCCGTTCCTGCCCTGTTTTCCGGGATCGTTGCGGGTCAGGTCCGGGCTGATTTCGGTCCACGTGGCGCCACGGTCGGTACTTTTAAGCACCAGTTGGGTGCCGTAATACACCGTCGAGGAATCGTGCGGCGACATCGCCACGGGGGCGTTCCAATTGGTCCGGTATTTCAGGTCCTTCGAATCCTTGCCGTAGACCAGCTCGGGATACGGAATGATGTAGCGTTCCAGGCCGGTTTCGTGATCGTACTCGGTCAATGTCCCATTGATCGTCGTTGCGTAGATCAGCCTGGGGTCTTCGGGGTCGAAAGCGATATGCGCGCTTTCCCCGCCGCCGGCATCAAAATAATCCGCCACGCCGATTCCGCGGTACAGGCTGCGGCTGCTGATGGCCACGGTGGTGTTGTCCTGCTGCCCGCCGTAGATCCGGAACGGCACCTGGTTATCGGTGGCGACGCGGTAAAACTGGGCGGTCGGCTGGTTCATGATGGATGACCAGGTTTCGCCGCCATCGAATGTGACAGTGGCTCCGCCATCGTTGCCGCTGATCATGTTCCGGTTGTCGTCCGGGTTGATCCAGTGATCGTGATGGTCGCCGTGGGGCGTCGACATTTTCTCCCAGGTCTTGCCACCGTCAATGGATTTCATCAGCGGCACGTTCATCACGTACACGGTGTCTTCATCGACCGGGTCCGCCTTGATGTGGATGTAGTACCAGGCCCTGGAATGCAGCACGCGGTGACCGTCGATCAGTTTCCAGCTGTTGCCGGCGTCGTCGCTGCGCCACAGGCCGCCTTTTTCCGGCTCGGCCTCGATAATGGCGTATACCCGTTCCGGGTTGCTGGCGGACACGTCGACACCGACCTTACCGATCAGCCCCGGCAGGCCGCCTTCAAGTTTTTCCCAGCTGTCACCGCCGTCACTGGTCTTGTAGATGCCGCCGCCTTCACCACCGGACTTGATGAACCATGGCTTGCGCCCGTGGTGCCACATTCCGGCGTAAAGTACCCGGGGATTGGTCGGGTCCATCGACAGGTCCGAGGCGCC
>JARFQZ010000259.1 GCA_029287515.1 Lysobacterales bacterium | reverse complement strand
CTGGATGAATGCCAACTATACCGGTCGGAGCTGAAATTTGGCTGAACGAAGTCAGTGTTTCCTGATTATTTGCCATGGGGGACAGTCCGGAAAATCAACCGTGAGATTGCTGACCCCGAAACTCTGCAGGCGACAAACCAGTGTGCCGTTTGAACGCATTAGAAAAATGGCTGCGGCTGGAGTATCCGCAGTGCTTGCCGATTCGTTCGACCGGCCAGGGGCTGCTGCTCAACATCCGGGCCGCCCGTTCCAGGCGGACATGGTTGACCAGGTTCATCGGAGACCGGGAGAAGGCGTCCTGAAAATGGCTGGCAAATGCCGATCGGCTCATGTTGACCGATTCGGCCAGTGATTCGACGGTGTGTGCTGCGAACGGATTTTCCATCAATCGGTCGATCACCCTCGCAAGCCGGGGATCATCCAGGGCATTGAGCCAGGCCAGGTTCGAGTCGGACTGTTCCGAAACAGCTCTCAGCATGTGCACCAGGAGTTGCGTCATGATCGCTCCCTGCAAAACCGGTGTGCCGGGTTCTTCGCGCGACTGCTCCTGAATCAGTGATTGGAACAAGCCCGGTATCTCCGGGAGATTGGAAAGGTCGACGATCAATACATCCGCCAGGTGGTCGAACAATCCAATGGCCTCTCCGTAACGGACATTGAGCGTTCCGCAACCCACCACCATCTCCGCCGGTGGATCACCCGCGACAATATGGTGAACGGGAGGGCCCGTAGGAGTGCAGTCGATCTTCAACTCATGGTCCCAGTTCTCGCGCGTATCGAGAGAATGCACCCGGCCCGTGGGAATGACAATGAGCCAGTTTGGGCCCAGTGCGGAACGTGTGCCATCCGGGCAACTCAACCACCCCTCACCCTGGACCACGAAGTGCAACATGGCGCAAGGTGGCCCCGGCAAGGTCAACCTCCAGCCTGATTGCAGCATGCACAGGGCGAACGGCTCCACTTCCACGCTGAGGTTGGCAAGATATCGGTCCAGGATCGAACCGCCGTTCTGTCCCCGGCTAATGGTCATGACTCATTTCCATATTCTCCCCATTGGCTGCCCTGTTCACGAAAAGTCTGGACAGATTCGCACAATCCGCAGACCAATTTGCACGTCTGTCTGTATCAATATAGACGTCGGGCACAAATCTATCTACCCGCCTCGGCGGAGTGATCATGTAACCAGGAGAACGCGCAATGAACAGATTTATCGGATTGAGCACTAGACTTCTAATTGGCCTGACGCTGTTACCGGCGCTGGCCATGGCCCAGTTACCCGATCCCGGCCTGACCATCGACCCGGGGCGCACGGCCCTGGTCATTACCGATCCGCAGAATGATTTTCTAAGCCCGGAAGGTGTCACCTGGGGCCTGGTGGGCGCCAGCGTTGAAGCCAACGGCACCGTCGGTAATATCGAAACCCTGATGAAAACCGCCAAGAGCAGTGGCATGGACGTGTTTATCTCGCCGCACTACTACTATCCCACCGATCATGGCTGGAAATTTGGCGGTGCCGTGGAAACAATGATGCATTCCATCAACATGTTCGACCGCCAGGGGGCTCTCACCCTCTCCGGATTCGAAGGGTCTGGCGCAGACTGGCTGGAAGTCTACAAACCACTGATCAATGACGGCAAAACCGTGGTGGCAAGCCCGCACAAGGTGTACGGACCAGAAACCAACGACCTGGTTCTGCAACTTCGTAAGCGCGGCATCGATAAGGTCATCCTGGGCGGCATGTCAGCCAACCTGTGCGTGGAAGCCCACATGCGCGAGTTGCTGGAGCAGGGTTTTGAGGTCGCCGTGGTGAAAGATGCGACGGCAGCGGCGCAGACGCCGGACATCGATGGTTATGCGGCCGCTGTAACAAATTTCCGCTTCCTGGCCAGCACAGTGTGGACCACCGAGCAGGCCAAGACCGCGATGACGACTGGCAGCGGCGGTCACTGAACTGTCTCTGATTCTGACCTATCATCAAGGTGTAAGGCCACATAACGTGGCCTTACATACGTTCCCGGCGCCAGAGCTGTATCCATGAATTCAGACATCAACATTTCCGTCAATGATCGCGAGGAACTGATCTACCTTCTCACCGAGGCGGCGCAATTCGAGCACACCGTCATGTGCACTTACCTTTATGCGATGTGGAGCCTGAAGAAAGACGAAAATGACGGCATCACGGCGGAGGAAAAGGAAGCGATCGATCGCTGGAGAGCTTCGATCCGCAAGGTTGCACTGGAGGAAATGCTCCACCTGGCCCTGGTGAACAACCTGGTGGCGGCATTCGGCGCAACCCCCTGTTACTCGCGCCCCGATTTTCCGGTCATACAGGGCTACTTCCCCTCTGCGCTCGACTTTCACCTGGCACCGTTCAACGAAGAAACCATGCAGCATTTTGTTTTTATCGAGCGTCCGGAATGCATCGACGTCAAGGACGGGGCCAGCTTTACCCACGAATCTCACTACACGCGGGTGGTAAGCACCGATCTGCTGACACCCACCTCGCGTGAATACAGCTCGCAGGGGCACCTTTATCACGGCATCGCCCAGGCCATCCGCTGCCTGGCTGACGAGCTGGGCGAGGAAGGCCTGTTTATCGGACACGGCGAGGCGCAGCTCAGTTCGGCCGAATTCCCGCTTCCGGGCCTGTTCGAGATCGGCGGCGTGGAAACGGCAATGAAAGCGATCGAGGAGATCGTCAGCCAGGGCGAAGGCGCACCGGCACACCGGGAGGATTCGCACTTCGCCCGCTTCGATGCGGTGCTCAAGGAATACCGGGCCCTGAAAGAAGCGCGGCCGGATTTCGAAGCCGCATTTCCGGCCGCGGTCAATCCGGTATTGACCGAGTTGGCGGATGAACGACACACCACGCGAGTGACCAATTCCGGGGCCCGGCACATGGTTGACCTGGGCAACTCAGTCTATGGGCTGATGTTGCAGACCCTGGCGCAGGTCAGCGCACCGGTCCCTCTCCCCAGCGGCTTGCGGCAAGGCCTGTCGGATGTTTCCTGCCAACTGATGAAGTACACCACGGTGATTGGTGAGGCTGCTGTGCGCATGCCGATCTGCGATTCAAAACCGGGAATCAACGCCGGATTGAGTTTCGCCGTACCCAAATCCTTTGGCCAGTACGTTCAGGCCAATGCGGCACAGATTCTCGCGGAGCGGGCATCCGAACTGGCGGAGGCTTGCCTCGGTATCGAAAAGTTCCAGGAACTGCCCGGCGTCGCCGATGGCCTGGCGGAGATGGCGAATAGCCTGCGGGACATGCACAGCGAGTTTGAAGAGCATTTCACCCTGGTTACCGAGTCGGGCCAGGAATCCGATGAACCTCAGCCGGCACCACCGGTGCCGGACGATGTTCCGGCCAATGTCGATGCCGACAACGTTGCGAGCAGTGACGAGATCGAAATCAGTTTCGATGTAGAACGCTGTATCCATTCACGGCGATGCGTTCTGAACGCACCCACCGTGTTCCTGGCCAACGTCAAGGGGCCATGGCTGCACCCTGAAACCGATACGGTGGAGCACCTGGTGCATGTGGCCCAATCCTGCCCTTCAGGTGCGATTACCTATCGGCGGCTGGACGGCGGCCCGGCAGAAGCCGCGCCGCTGGTCAACGTGATCAACCTGCGCCAAAACGGGCCCTATGCTTTCCATGCCGCGCTGAGCATCGACGAACAGCCCCCGATGTACCGGGCAACCCTTTGCCGTTGCGGCCAGTCCAGGAACAAGCCATTTTGTGACAATTCACACATCGAAGCCGGCTTCGAAGCCACCGGAGAGCCTGAAACCATCCCTTCCGAACCACTTGCCGAGCGCGGCGGTGGACTGCACGTCGCCCCGCTGAAAGATGGTCCGCTCAAGGTCAGGGGATCGATGGAAATATGCAGTGGGACAGGGCGCACCATCAATCGCCCGCAATATGCCAAATTGTGCCGTTGCGGTGGTTCCGCGAACAAGCCCTATTGCGATGACACTCACCTCAGGATCGGATTCAGATCCGGGAAGTAGATTTCCCGCAGAACCGTTCAGCCCCATCCCAATTGCTGCAAGCTGATGGTGTCGTTCCAGATTTTCGTCATGTGTTTAATTCGGTCGCCGTCGAAAACCATGTGGTAGACATAATCTGCCGCCACGGTGTTGCCGGTTGGGGGAACGGGCCCGCCTTCGCCGGTCTGTGTGCCGTGAAAAACAGCGAATGCCGCCACGGAGTTGTTGCTTTCATCGACGCCGAAAAATTTCAACTCGTAGTGCCCATCCGGAATGGGCGTAAGAAGGCCCTTCATCCATTCCGTGTAGTCTTCCAGTGTCGATATTTCAGACAAAGCTCCCGTTTGAGAAGAAAACGTCGCGTCTGCATGGCAATAGGCTTTGCACGCGTCCCATCCTTGTCCGGTTTCGCAGGCTTCAAAAAACTGTCTTGCCGGTTCCAGATTGATGCTCATCAATGATTCTCCTTTCCAGTCCCTATCAACTATAGGGCAGTCAAGGGAAAAGTGCGGCTATCAGCTCACCTGAATACGCCTTCCAGCACATCAGAAATCACCAGGGTTCCAGTGACGACCAGTACCAGGTCGCTGCCCACCTGCAGCCACTCATAACCATCGTGCCTGGGCAGTTGATTAACATAAGCGCCCGGCATGCGAGTCTTGGCGATCCCCGGAGGCATCGGTTTACCCCGGGCAAGGTTTTTACGAATCCCCGGCGGCAGCGATTTCATGCCTGTCAGACCCTCATTTACCGCCAACCGGCGCGCATCGCCGACGCTGATGCCTGCAGAGACCAGCAGAGATAAATCGAGGGCATATTCCACGCCGCCATTCCCGGACTTGTCCGAGCCTTTATCTTTGCCTTTCTGACCTTTGTCTGATGGCGGGTCTGCGCACAGGGGAGACGCCAGGAGGAATGAGGTACACAGCAGGGTGGAAACAAGTTTGAATTGCTTGAGTTTCGACATCGATATTCTCCCTAACGGGTTAAACAATCGGATGGCGAGAGTGCTCAGCTTAGCATCAGCGCAGGGAGAATTCGAACTCGACCGCGGCAAGTTGTTCAGGTGAACTGCCCACGCGTTGCAGAAATTCATTCCACCTGGGATCGGTGTAAATGTTCTGGTAGAACGGCAGCAGGAACTGCTCGCTGAGGCCGTCCTCGTTCTCTTCAATGGCTTTATCCAACCACAGGAAAGCGGCGTCAGCATCGCCGGAATAAGCATAAACGTGCGCTACCTCGGAAGGCCATTGATCGCCCCAGCGCTCGATCAGCTCATCGAGTTTAGCCCGAAATTCTTCCTGCCGGCCCAGCTCGTATAGCGCCAGGGTCGTTCCCTTGACCCGGTATTCGTCGTCGGGTTCCCGCGCGAACGCTTCCAGTGCAGCCTGGGCTTCGTCCTTGTACAGCAGGGCCACACCGATGAAGTAGTGGGCGCCGATGTAATCCGGGCTCAGCTTCAGCGCTGTCTGGTACGAGGCTATGGATTCATCCCACCTGCCGTCGTGCAGGTAGTAATAGGCCAGGTTGGCATGGCCGCGGGCGGCGACCGGGTCGCGGGCATTGGCATATTTTTGCAGCGCAATGGCTTCATCCCGGCGGTCCAGGCTTTGCAACAGGGTGGTGGCCCGGCGGAGGATGTATGAATTGGCCGGATCGAGTTTCAATGCCTGTTCATAGTAAGGGGCGGCGCGCGCCACGTCGTTTTTGTGGACATACGTAACCCAGCCCAGGGTAGCCAGGGACTCGGCATGCTCGGGATCGATCGTAAGCGCCTTTTCAGCCGCCAGCCGGGCCTGGGTAAAACCGTCCTCATCCGGCAGTAAACCATTCATCGTCTGGTTCATGTAATTGGTAGCAAGGCCGCTCCAGGCCGCAGCGTAGTCCGGCTCGATGGCCAGGGCCTGCTCCAGCAAATCGTTGGATTGTTTAAATCCCTCAGCGCTGTTCAGTCGAGCCAGGTGCCGAGCCTGCAGGTAGAGTGCGTAAGCCTCGGGATTGGTTTCATCCGCAGTGGGAACGTCACCCAGCAGGGTGATCTTCAATTGCTCTACCACCGTGGCGGCGATCTCGTCCTGGATGGCAAAAATGTCGTCCAGGGTACGGTCAAAAGTTTCCGACCAAAGGTGCGTGTCGGATCGCGCTTCGATCAGTTGCGCGGTTATCCGAACCTGGTTGCCGGACTTTCTGACCGAACCTTCCAATATGTGGGCGACGTTCAGCTTTTCGGCCACCACCGGCACATCGATTTTCTCACCCTTGAAGGCGAAGGCGGAAGAGCGGGAGGTCACCCGCAATTCCGGAATCTTGGCCAGCAGATTCAGCAGTTCTTCCGATATGCCATCGGAGAAATACTCCTGCTCGACATCCGAACTCATGTTGACAAAAGGCAGCACGGCGATTGACTTGTCACCGTAAGATTCCACCAGTGCCTCGGTGCGGCCGGCCTGGCGGGCTTCGGCCACCTCCGCTTCCTTCTGCGCCTCCAGGCTCTCTTCCCACCGGGAGCTCACAATGAACTTGTCGAAAGCGAAATACCCCAGCGCAACGGTCAGCAAGACAATGATCATGCGATCGATCTTTTTGCCGGTGAACCGGGTGATCGAGTCTTCCCGGGTCACTTCTACTTCGCGCTTCAGGCCCTGGGGAGTGATTTCAAACACCCAGGAAGAAATCAGGACCAACGGGAAACCTATGGCCAATAGGGTGACGACCATGCGCACCGGCGTTTCACTGAAGCCGAACAGCGGGAACAGGGTTTCTGCAACTTCCGTCAACAGCCACGCCCCGGCCAGGTAAGCGATCGCTACCCGGAATACATTGCGGCGTTTGAGTTCGGAATACAGCGACATGCAGGATGGCTCCCCGCCCTGGTTAACTGTTCAGCTTACTCCCGAGCGGTTCAGACCGCAATGAAGGCACCGGAGCCTGCTGCGGACGACTTCCATGAGGAAAATGGGCTGGCCCCGCTTAATCCCCCGACACATGGACAGAGATGTTGCCTCCATCCAGCAGGTGCCGCCAACCCTGCTCTCGGGAGAATTCGTTTTCCCACGCCGTATCGTATACATGCTCGCCATTCGGGTTCACCAGTTGGATGCGCACGGCATCCACGTGGTTTTGCGGCAAGCCTTTCTTCTTTTTTGGATTGCCGAAATCCGCAAACCGGATGATGACTGACCAGTTATCTTCTCCGTCCAGGCGGCCGCTGGCCCAGATCTTGACGAAAGTGTAAGGTGTCGACTCGAGATCACCGGGTCTGATATCGAATCCGGTGATGTCTCTAGAGAAGAACCTGCATTTTTCCAGGTCCGGGTGAAGTGCAAGGCGATGGAATTGGGCCTGGAAATGCCCGACGCCTTCAGGAACATCGTCATCAGCGTAGACGTTAAAAGAAAAAGTAATCTTGTTTTCGTCCGTTCCGGCGCCCTCTTTGATAATGCCGCCTCCATTGACCGTGGTCACGAAGTTGGCAAGGCACGTTACCGAGGTCAGCACCGCGCTGAACAGGATGACCGTGCCGAGGATAAGTGATCTGATAGCCGTCATTTCGCCTCCCAGCCGGCGTCCATGTCAGCGCAAGCGTTAGTGGTCCGCGGTCGGGCGACCCCGAACATCTCCGAACACCGGCGAGGTAGCGAAACGATGGAATTAGCTGTTGACCAACCGGCCGGGCCCTCGGTGACTTTTTACAACTAGCATGAAACCGATCCACCAGCAATGACTTAAATCATTGTTTTATATCAGCATTTATTCATATCACTGCATGAATGATTACACGCATTGGGCATGGGCCGCCTCCTCGGCTTTCGCCAGGCGGATGAACAACAGGGAGCGCGTCGAATTATTCAAAGGGGTTGATGACTCATTTTTGAATTCCCCGATTGCAGAAACGTGCAGCATATACCATTGAATCAATTCTGCTAACCTATCGGGCCTGTACTTCAAGGACAATTCAACCGTGCTGACTTCAACCGCCCGAATTTTTATTCTCGCTGCACTTTGCCTCAGCGCCTTCCCGCTGACTGCACAGGCAGAAACCGTTTACCTGACAGCGACAAAACTGGTCGACCCAATCGAGGGCAAACTCAGACGCAATCCCCTGGTTACTATCGTCGACGACCAGATCACCGAAGTGACGTTCGGTTCGAACGCACCAGCCGATGCGAAGGTCATCGACCTGGGCGATGCCACCCTGCTGCCGGGCCTGGCCGACATGCACACGCACCTGACCTACTATTCATCTGATAACGGCTACGAGTCCCTTGCCGTTTCCTATACCGACCAGGCCGTTCGAGGCGTGGCCAACGCACGCAAAACCCTGATGGCCGGTTTCACCGCGGCCCGTAATCTGGGCGCCGGCGGTTATTCCGATGTTTCCCTGCGCGACGCGATCGATTCAGGCCGGGTACCGGGGCCCCGCCTGCAGGTATCCGGCCCTTCCCTGGGAATCACCGGCGGACACTGCGACAGCAACCTGTTGCCCGAGCAGTACGGTGTGAAGGCAGAAGGCGTGGCTGATGGCCCCTGGGCCGTGCGCGCGAAGGTCAGGGAAGTCAACAAGTATGGCGCCGACATCATCAAGTTCTGCGCCACCGGCGGTGTACTGAGCAAAGGCACTTCCGTGGGTGCGCGCCAGTACACCATGGAAGAAATGCAGGCGATCGTCGACGAGGCCCACACGCGCGGCATGACGGTAGCGGCCCACGCCCATGGTACGGAAGGCATCCGCTACGCCATCCAGGCGGGGGTAGATTCCATAGAACACTCCAGCTTGATCGACGACGAAGGCATCCAGCTGGCAAAGGAAAAGGGCACCTGGTTGTCGATGAACATTTACGCCACCGAATACCTGCTGGCCGAGGGTGAAAAGAATGGCCTGTTGCCGGAATCCATGGAGAAAGCGGCCTTCATCCACGAACGCCGGCGTGCGAACTTCGCCAAGGCGGTCGAGGCGGGAGTGAACATGGTGTTTTCAACTGATTCGGCCGTCATCCCCCACGGTGACAATGCCATGCAGTTTTCACGTATGGTGGACCTGGGCATGAGCCCGATGCAGGCGATCCGGGCGGCCACCACGCAGGCTGCGAAACTGTTGCGATGGGAAGGGCAGACGGGTGGTGTGGCCCCAGGTTATTTTGCCGATATCATCGCTGTCGCGGGCGACCCGCTTGAAGACATCTCCGAGCTAGAGCGCGTGATTTTCGTGATGAAAGGCGGCGAAGTGGTCCGCTGGGAATCACAGAATCCCTGATGCTACCCTATTCCGTCTGAATCCTTAGGAGAAACCCAGTGAGAATGATTCGAACCACCCAGATTCTGTTTTGCGCCCTTTGCATTGCTGCCTTCCTGCTTTTTGTATCTGTCTCTTATACACATCTCCGAGCCCACGAGACCAACGACCTAATCTCGTATGCCGTCTTCGGCTTGAAAAAGGGGGGGGGGGGGGGGGGGGGGGGGGGGGGGGGGGGGGGGGGGGGGGGGGGGGGGGGGGGGGGG
>JARFQZ010000210.1 GCA_029287515.1 Lysobacterales bacterium | reverse complement strand
CTCGGTATTGAGCTTGAAATCATGGCGGCCACTGCGTTCAACCAACTGGCCGGCCTGCTCGAACAGCGCCGGGGTGACCTGATCGCGGCCAATCTTGCCCGTACGCCGGCCAGGGAGGAACAGTTCAATTTCGGACCCGTGAACCAGGAAACCGCCACCGTGGTGGTTTACCGCCGCGGGCAACCAAAACCCCGTTCCCTGCCAGACCTGGCGGGCCGCAAGTTCATGGTGATTGCCGGCAGCAGTTACGAAGAGGCGCTGCTGGAGGCCGCGAAGGAGGTTCCCGGGCTGGAATGGGATAGCCGCAGCGACGTCGGTATGGAAGCGCTGCTGCTGGCTGTCGCGGACGGCGCGATCGATGCAACCCTGCTCGATTCGAATATTTACCGGCTGAACGGTCATTTCTATCCAAGGGTTGCGGTGGGCTTCACGCTGCCTGGCGCACTGCCACTGTCATGGGCCTTTCGCCCGGGCCCGGACGACAGCCTGCTCAGTGAAGCCTACACGTTCATGAAGCTAACGGTGGAAAGCGGCCGCCTGCAGGAAATCCAGAATGCCTTTTACCTGCCGGAAAGCCGCCTGGACCGGGTTGGCATGTTCCAGTTTCTGCGCCAGGTGCGGGAGCGCCTGCCCGCCTTGCTGCCGTTGTTCCAGGATATTGCAGCCATGCATGACATGGACTGGCGCCTGCTGGCGGCGATCGGCTACCAGGAATCACACTGGGACCCCGATGCCTCTTCTTACACCGGCGTTCGGGGGGTCATGATGCTGACGCGGCGGACTGCAAACCAACTGGGCGTGGCGGACCGCCTGAATCCCGAACAGAGTATCGAGGGTGGCGCGCGCTACTTTTTACGGTTGCGGGACAGGCTCCCGGCCCGAATACAGGAGCCTGACCGAAGCTGGATGGCCCTGGCCGCCTACAACATGGGAATGGGGCACCTCGAAGACGTTCGCGTGCTGACCCAGAAACAGGGCGGCAACCCCGACCGTTGGGATGACGTCAGGGACCGGCTGGAATTGCTGACCCGTGAACACTGGCACCAACAGACCCGGTACGGTTATGCAAGGGGGTTCGAAGCCAGGCAATACGTCGATAATGTCAGGGCTTACTACGAAATCCTGATCTGGATGGACACCCGGGACCACCCGTTGCTGACCGCCGGTCTCTGAGAGGCTTCCTTACATATCATTCCAGAGGCAGTGGCCGGATTTTTTCTGGATGGCCTCTATTCGTTTGAGGTGGGCGGCTACCTCTTCAGGGTTCGCCTCCATGACCAGCAATGCCGGGCGGTCACCGAAACCGGCCTCACCCGGATGATGTTCGTCGGACTCAGCCGCCTGGAAGCTCAGCCCCAGGTCACTTTGACCGCCGGTCATCGCCAGGTAAACATCGGCCAGTATTTCGGCATCCAGCAGCGCCCCGTGCAGGGTCCGGCTGCTGTTGTCTACTTCGTAGCGTTTACACAATGCATCAAGGCTGTTGCGCCGTCCCGGATGAAGGTCTCGCGCCAACTCGAGGGTGTCCAGCACACTGGCATGATCCGTCACGCGGTCTGCCCGGCCCAGCAGGGACAACTCGTAATCCAGGAAGCCGACATCGAAAGGCGCGTTGTGAATGATCAGTTCGCTGCCTTCCACGAACTTGAGTAAATCCTCGACCACGTCTGCGAATACCGGCTTATCCAGCAGAAATTCCCGGCTGATGCCATGAACCTCGAGTGCTCCGTCCTCGATATCCCGCTCGGGATTGATGTATTGGTGAAAGTGGTTTTGGCTGGGACGCCTGTCGACCAGTTCTACGCAACCGATCTCAATGATGCGGTGCCCTTCCGAGGTTTCAAGGCCCGTGGTTTCGGTATCGAGGATGATTTGTCTCATGCAAGGTTCTCGTCATTTTCCGGCCGGGGAATGGCCTGGGTTGCCAATTCATCGGCTCTTTCGTTTTCGGTAATGCCGCTGTGGCCTTTCACCCAGGTCCAATCCGCCTGGTGCCGGCTGAGCGCCTGTTCCAGGCGCTGCCAGAGCTCCACGTTCTTGACCGGCTTTTTTGCTGCGGTCTTCCAGCCGCGTTTTTTCCACTGCTCCAGCCACTCGGTAATGCCCTTCATAACGTACACCGAGTCGGTGTGGATGTGGACCCGGCAGGGCCTGGTCAGCGTCTCCAGCGCCTGGATGACGGCCATCATCTCCATCCGGTTATTGGTGGTTTCAGTCTCGCCGCCGGACAATTCCCGGCGGTGACCGTTGTACAGCAGCACGCTGCCCCACCCTCCCGGACCCGGATTTCCGCTGCAGGCGCCATCGGTGTAGATCACGACCGTGTTGTTGTCTGTCATCGATTCTTGTTCTTTCAGCCGCGCATGGCCGCTGATTGTACAACGCCTGCCCGGGGTTTTCTGAAACGCAATGGAGTCACCTCAGGGCTGTCCGCGTGCCTTGCCTGCAAAATCACCAGGTCGGCGACCGGCGCGCCGATGCCGCTGAGCCCTTTGGACATCCAGGCGGGTCGTTTCATGCCGCACAGGCCAGCGCCTGCAAAACCCTGCATCGTCATGCCCAGCGCTTCAAGGCGGGCCTTTACCTTCAGCGGCGCCAGGCCGGGCAACCGGCGTAAACGGTCCTGTGTACGGTATCGCCACCCCATCCGGTTCAGCCCCAGCAGGATCAACACACCATCCCTTGCCAGTACCCGGATACATTCCGCCAGTTCAGGTTCATCTCCCGTGCCGATCACGTGGTGCAACACAACCATGCGAAACACGTGGTCCTGAAACGGTAACTGCCCGGATTCGCAATGGAGCTTCTGGTCAAATCCACGCTGATCATCCTGGTTCAGACTGATGGACACGCCATAGGCCTCGGATTCGGTATGCAGGAACACCGGGTCGAACAGCGGTGCGGACGGATGATGGATTTCCAGCAGGTTTCCAATGACACCGGTTCGCCCGGCACTCCTGAGCAGGCCCTGGGAGAGGGATTTGAGCGCGAGCTGTGTCGGTTGATTCACCACGCAGAACCCGGGTGCATTTTGCTAGAATGGGCCGCCCCTGGAATGGGGAAAAACAGAGCCTGAACGAATTTGGAGTCAAACATGTCCGAAATCTCCGTCACCGCGATACCTGCGTTTTCCGATAATTATATCTGGCTGATCTCGACAGGTGGGGAAGAATGTGCGGTAGTCGATCCGGGTGACGCCGGCCCGGTTATACGGGAATTGACTCAACAGGGACTCAAATTGCGCTATATCCTGCTGACACACCACCACCCGGATCACACGGGCGGTGTTGCGGAGCTGGCGAATTGTTACGACGTCAGCATATTTGGTCCGCATGACGCCCGGATCCCCGGGCAGGACCGGAGTTTTTCCGAAGATGAATCTGTCCGGTTGCCCCTGTTGGACCTGGAATTCAAGGTCATCGAGGTTCCGGGCCATACGTCCAGCCATATCGCTTTCTACGGCCACGGCTGCCTGTTCTGCGGCGACACGCTGTTCAGCGTCGGCTGCGGCCGTTTGTTCGAAGGCACCCCTGAACAGATGCAGTCGTCGCTGGATTAGCTGGAGCGGTTGCCGGAGCCGACGCGTGTATTCTGTGCACATGAATACACGCTTTCCAACTTTGATTTCGCACTTGCAGTTGAACCGGAGAATGCTGATCTGCTGAAGCGCGCAAGCGAAGTAGAAGCTTTTCGTTCCGTTGGACGCAGCACCGTACCCAGCGAATTGGGGGAGGAACTTGCGGTCAACCCATTCCTCCGAAC
>JARFQZ010000153.1 GCA_029287515.1 Lysobacterales bacterium | reverse complement strand
GGCCGTGGCGCAGGCCCAGCACATTGTGCACGAGCTGACCCAGGCGCTGCGTGAGAAAGGCATCAATGTGCGTTTCGGTATCCACCCGGTAGCGGGCCGGATGCCCGGTCACATGAACGTGCTGCTGGCCGAGGCGAAGGTCCCCTACGATATCGTTTTTGAAATGGACGAAATCAACGAGGATTTTCCGGACATAGACGTCTCGATCGTCATCGGAGCAAACGACATCGTCAATCCCTCGGCGCTGGAAGAGCCTGACGGCCCGATCGGCGGCATGCCGGTGCTCGAGTGCTGGAAGGGCAAAACGACTATCGTGCTCAAGCGCAGCATGGCCACCGGTTATGCCGGTGTGCAGAATCCGCTGTTCTTCAAAGACAACACGCGGATGCTGTTCGGCGACGCCAAGGATAGCCTCGACGCGGTGTTCAAGGCGCTTTAGACCGGCTGAGTCGAATTACGCTCACGGAAACCCCTGCTGCTTTGCGGCGGGGTTTTCTTTTTGGAGAAACAGACTCAGTGCATTGCTATTCCGCCATATTGAGGCGTTACGGCGAGCAGCGGACCGCTGGAGTCAGTCATTTGGTTCATAAGGCGCATGGGGAGCAGAGACAGACCCGGATTACGGGGCCTGGTCGCCGGGCCCTAAAAGGCGGCACCAATAAAGGTGTCGGTTACCGGATTCCAGGGATTGGCTCCGGATAATCTCGTAGTGCCTTTCGAGCGAGGCTTCCAGGCTTCTTCGACTGTAATCGGAATATTTGTCTTCCTTGTTTCGAAGCAGTGTTTTGACTTTCTCGTCGGAGCGCGAAACGTATTCGAAGATCAATTGGTCGCTCCGGCCCGCCAGCCAGCCAATGAATCCTCTCATTGGAATGTTGGCAGATATGACGACGTGGTGTACCAGAGCCAGGCACAGGGTCATGTCCGGACGGGCGCGCTTACCCAATTCCAGCCTCTCCTGGTTTCGCCATCCCCAGTCGGGTGACGGGTCTGCAATGTTCTGCACCAGGGGCAGGATTCGAGTCATCCCGGATGCCTTCAGCTCACGATACAGACGCTCCACCGCAAAGTGATCCAGGTCCATTGCAAGGACCGTGTCGGCACTTTCCGCAGCAATTTTTGAAAACTGCCCCGTGTTGCAGCCAATGTCACACACGAATCTCGCACCGCTGACAAAGACACATTCTCGAATGAAGTCTTCTTTGCGCTGATGATCCGATTGGCTGTAGTTATGAAACTCGTCGTAACTGCCCCATTCGGAACCCTCTCCATTCCAGCGCAGCCTGGATACCAGCTTTCGGAGCTTGCGCACATTCGCCAGTATCAGTTCCTTGTTGAATCCGGCGGATTTGAGCTCAGAGCGGACATTCTTGCGGGTATTTCCAAAACGCCGGTCCAGTTTCGCCTGCAACCAGACATGAGCGAAGACGCCGGCCCTGAAGCGATCGCCCAGGCCGAACAGGCGCGACATGGTCTGAACGTCTATGCCGTCGATGCGCGACCGCATCATGGGCTGGAAATTCACACCCTTGTAAGCCTGCAGCATCAGCGGAAACAGGAACATCTCGCAAAACTGGCGATAACCCGCCCACGGGGCGCCGGCCTCGAGCGGCTCAAATGAGGGAATGTCGATGAATACCGCTTGTCCTTCGAGAAATTGAACGTTGTAGGGGGTGCAGTCCTTTAGCGTCATGCCCTCCTGGATGGCCGAGTCGACGAGGTCCAGCTGCAGCAATGCTGCGTCCTGCAACATGCTGAACGTCCATTCATAGGGGTAGGAAATTACCGGAATTCGAGAATGCTCGATGAATCCCGCCCACTCCTGCCTGACGGAGTCGGGTAACGGCACTGAGTCATGGTCGAGCAGGGTGCTTTCGACCAATTGGCCCCGATCAAGAAATTTTCGATAGAAGCCGGACGCTTCGAGCTGTTTGAAGTTTTCGACGGCCGAGGCGCTGATGCCTCTTATGACACGGTCGTCAGCATAGTAAATCCTGCCGTCCCGGTCTCTGAATGAACCGGATTCCGCCAGAACCGGACCTGATGGTTCCACCTCAGTTAACTTCTTATTCCGCCTTTGAACTGTTGCCCAGCCCGACTGCGATTCTGATCTTGTGCCAGAAAAGCTTCAGCGCTACCCCGATCGCAGCTATACCTCCCAGAATGACCTGGAGCAGCATGCTGCCAGTGCCTGGGTCGAGGTATGCGTATGCAGGCAGTGTCAGCATTATCAGCAAAGCTGCTGTCAGCAATTTCCAATACTTCATATAAGGCGTCGCTCACCCACAATTTGCATGGGTTGTTGGATCTCAGTTACAAAATGACTTCGAAAGCGTGACAATTATATTGCAGAATTGCGCCAAGCGCACAAATCAACGAAAAAATGTGACATAAATATGACAGGCTTACACAGGTCCTTCACCCTGATGGTAATGCCACCATTCGAAGTGAAAATGGCTTCCAGTCAGAGAAATATGGTGGGGAGTGGAATTAGCCGCAATTCACGCAGGTTGCAGCATGGGGGACTGCTTCCAGGCGCTTTTCGCCGATGGGCTCTCCGCAGACGGAGCAACTCCCGTAGGTTCCATTTTCCACGCGGGCCAGGGCTGCATTGACCTGTGCCAACTCCTGCTCGGCCTGGTCGTCGAGGCTGTCGCGAATGTCCGACTCCTCCCACAGGTGTGCGTTGTCACGATTGCCTTCGCGCTGAACTTCGTCACGCTCCTCCTGCTGGCTTTTACCCATGCGATTCAGAAGGTCGTCCCGCAACCTCATCAGTTGCTGTCGATACACAGAGTAATCCGTCATTTCAAATCTTCTGGCTTGGGGGGTCTGAAATAACTATACCTCAGCCGTGTCCAGACTGAATATTTACTCCTCCATTTGACCTAGATATGAATGAGGCAGGATTTCTCTTTTCTTCGCCTTATATTATCTGATTCAATAGGTTGCCGGTGATGCTTGCGCCGGCTTGCACGTAATTATCAACAAGAATAGCCCTGCATCAGAAAGGAATTTTCGTATGTCATATTCGCTGAATCTGGAAGAACGCGGCACAGAATTCGTGACCATCGATCCTGCAACTTGCCCACCGCTGCCGGCGGGCGACAAGGAAAGCCATGAATTCCTCGACCTGGTTTACAGAACGCTTTGTTCGGTCATGTTCAACCACGCTTCATCCGGACATCCCGGTGGAAGCATATCGAGCGGCCGCTTCGTTGCA
>JARFQZ010000140.1 GCA_029287515.1 Lysobacterales bacterium | reverse complement strand
GGGTGGCGGCGCAGCTGTGCGTTTTCAGGCGAAACCGAAGCAATGAGACGGAAGCCGCCCCTCAGTTTCTGGCAAATCTGGAACATGTGTTTTGGATTCCTGGGCATCCAGTTCGGCTTCGCGTTGCAGAACGCCAACGTCAGCCGCATTTTCCAGACGCTGGGCGCTGAAATCGAGGACCTTCCGATTCTCTGGGTGGCGGCGCCGGTGACCGGGCTGGTCGTGCAGCCGATCATCGGTTACATGAGCGACCGCACCTGGAATCGCCTGGGACGGCGGCGGCCCTATTTCCTGTTCGGCGCCATCCTGGCTTCCCTGGCCCTTTT
This sequence comes from Lysobacterales bacterium, assembly GCA_029287515.1. Lineage (GTDB taxonomy): Bacteria > Pseudomonadota > Gammaproteobacteria > Xanthomonadales > SZUA-36 > JAHEFT01. The sequence continues at coordinate 4,428 of JARFQZ010000140.1, read as the reverse complement.
CGTGATGCCCAATTCGCCCTATCTCTGGGTTGCCGCGGGCATGCTGTGGATCATGGACGCCAGCATCAACATCTCCATGGAGCCGTTCCGGGCCTTCGTCGGGGATAACCTTCCAAAGCAGCAACGTACACTGGGCTTTGCGATGCAGAGTTTCTTCATCGGCATCGGCGCGATTGTAGCTTCTGCGCTGCCCTGGATGATGGCGAACTGGTTCGAAGTCAGTAACACGGCCGGGCCCGGGGAGATTCCCGATACCGTCAAGTGGTCTTTCTACCTGGGCGGCGTTGTGTTTCTCGCCGCCGTTTCCTGGACCGTGTTTTCCAGCAAAGAGTATTCGCCCGAGGAGATCGCCGAATTCGAAGCGGGCAAAGAGGAAGCCGAAGCTTTTGAGAATATCGAGGCTCGCCCGGCCAGCCGTTATCGAAACGGCGGACTGGTCTGGATCGCAGCCGGTGTGGCCTTCCTGGTCTGGATCATGAGCCGGGGTCTGGACAAGCAGCTCTATATCCTGGCAATCGGAGCGATGGCTTTTGGTGTGCTACAGATTGTCACCGCCTGGTTGCAGAACAAGGGCCGCACCGACAACGGCCTGTATCACATCGTCGAGGACCTGTTTCACATGCCCCGGGTCATGAAGCAGCTGGCCGTCGTGCAGTTTTTTTCCTGGTTCGCGCTGTTCGCCATGTGGATTTACAGCACTGCGGCGGTTACCAGCCATCATTTCGGCAGCACCGATGTGACGGGCCAGGCTTACAACGAGGGTGCCAACTGGGTCGGCGTACTGTTCGCCTCCTACAACGGTTTCGCGGCCCTGGCGGCGATAGCGATACCTTTTCTGGCCCGCAAATTTGGCTGCCGCTGGACTCATGTGCTGAACCTTTCGCTTGGCGGCATCGGTCTGATCAGCTTTTTCTTCATCCGCGACCCAAACTGGCTGATTGTGCCAATGATCGGCGTCGGTATTGCCTGGGCGTCAATTCTTTCCATTCCCTATGCGCTGTTGTCGGATGTGCTGCCCAGCAACAAGATGGGCATCTACATGGGCATCTTCAATTTCTTCATTGTCATTCCCCAGGTGATTGCTGCGTCCGTCCTGGGCCTGGTGCTTCGCGAATTTTTCGATGCCCGGGGAATATTCGGACTGGTCGTTGGCGGTGTGTTGATGATCCTGGCCGGACTGGCCACCCTGATGGTGGACAGGGAGGCGGAGCCGGTCAATGCCTGATGGTATATGAAATGAAACAGAGTCAAATTCTCAAGTCAGCCACGGTTTGCCTCATCCTCGGTATATTGGCATTCAGCCAGGCAATCCTGGCTACAGGCGCCACCTACGAACCGGAGCCGTATGTGAAAATCGAACACCCTGACTGGAGCCGCAATGCGGTTATTTACCAGATCAATACCCGACAGTTCACACCCGAGGGAACCTTCGCGGCAGCGGAGAAGCATTTACCCCGTCTGAAGGAGCTTGGCGTGGATATTCTCTGGCTGATGCCGGTGCAGGAAATCGGCTTGAAGAACCGGAAGGGCAAGCTTGGGAGTCCTTATTCCATCCGCGATTACTACAGCGTGAATGCCGAGTACGGCGACCTGGACAGCCTGAAAAGCTTCGTTGCACAGGCGCATGAACTGGGCATGCGTGTAATCCTCGACTGGGTGGCAAACCATACCGCCTGGGACAACCCGCTTCGCGAGCAGCATCCGGAATGGTATGCAAGGGACTGGAATGGTGATTTCCATCCCCCCGCCTGGACGGACTGGGACGATACCATCCAACTCGACTACAGCCAGCCGGGCCTGCGCCAATACATGACGGAAGCCATGAAGTGGTGGGTAAGCGAAGTCGGAATGGACGGTTTCCGCTGTGACGTGGCGGGATTCGTGCCGCTGGATTTCTGGGAGCAACTGCGCTCAGAGCTGGATGCCATTCGCCCCGTTTTCATGCTGGCCGAGTGGGACACGCGCGATCTGCATGCGCGGGCATTCGACACGACCTACGCCTGGAGCTGGTACGAGGCAATGCACCGCATCGCAATGGGGAAAGCAGATGTCGGCGCCCTGAACGTGTTTCACTACCGGGACGAGAATTCATGGCCTCGCGACGCCATGCGCATGCTGTTCGTCAGCAATCATGACAAGAATTCCTGGGAAGGAACTCAGTTCGAGGCATTTGGTGAAGCGCTCGAGAGCGCTATCGTATTGTCCGTGGTCAGTAAGGGAATGCCCCTGATCTACAACGGCCAGGAAGCAGGTAACACGAAGCGCCTGGAATTCTTTGAGCGCGATCCCATTGAGTGGCGGGAGCATCCGATCGGGGATCTCTATCAGCGGCTGTTCGCATTGAAAAAGTCAAATACGGCTTTGTGGAACGGGCGCTGGGGCGCCGACATGATCCAGGTCGTCAATAGCTCACCTTCCCACGTGTTCAGTTTCGTGCGGGCGAACGAAAACAACCGGGTGTTCGCGGTCTTCAACTTTTCGGACCAGATTCAGAACGTGTCTTTCGAAGGGGCGCTGTTCACCGGGTCCTACCGGGATTTTGCCAGCGGCGCAGAGATTGAGCTGGACGAAAAAGCGATGCTGGAACTGGAACCCTGGTCGTACCGGGTGTTTACCAGGTGAGCTCGGCATGCGGAGATAAAAAAGGTGCTGATGGAAGACAGAAAAACGAAAGAATCCTTCATCATGGGGCTGGGCCGACAGGCCGGGATTGGCATGCACATCAGTTCGCTGCCGGGACCCCATGGAATCGGTGATATCGCTGACAGTTCCCTGGAGTTCGTCGATCAATTGAACGAAATGGGGATCGGGGTTTGGCAGTTTCTGCCCACCGGACCGACAGCCTACGGTGATTCGCCCTACCAGCCGCTGTCGGCCTTTGCCGGTAATGCGAACCTCATCGGGCTGAATCCGCTGATCCGGGATGGTTTGATCCGCGAGGATGAAGCAGGCCAGTTGGCTGGACTGCCGGTGTCGTTTACCGATTACGGCCGCCTGATTCCGGCCAAGCGTGCTTTGCTCGAAAAGGCGACTGAAAGATTCAGGGCCCGGCAGGAAAATGGCCTGAGGGCCGAATTCGAGGACTTCCTTCACCGGCACGACGAGAAGTGGCTGGAAGACTACGCTCTTTTCCGGGTTCTCAAGACGGAACACGGGGAACGCCCCTGGCCGGAATGGGAACAGGCCTTCGTATACCGGGAACCGGCGGCCCTGGACCGGGTCAGGAACAGCCACCGGGACGCCATTCAGAGAACCCGAATCACCCAGTTTTTCTTCGACCGGCAATGGCGCGCCCTCAAGGAATATGCCACGGAAAAGGGCATCTGCCTGTTCGGTGACATGCCGATCTATATTGCCCTGGACAGCGCGGATGCCTGGGCCCACCGCGAGATGCTGTTGATCGATCGGGATGGCAGGCCGTCCCAGGTGGCCGGGGTGCCGCCGGACTACTTCAGCGAGGATGGCCAGTTGTGGGGTAATCCGCTCTATGACTGGGACTACCACGATGCGACCGGATACCAGTGGTGGATCGAGCGGATGCAGCACACCATGCGCCAGACCCACGTGGTCAGGATCGATCACTTCAGAGGTTTTGAGTCGTTCTGGTCAGTACCTTTTGGCGAGGAGACTGCGAAAAACGGTGAATGGGTAACTGGCCCCGGCAGTGCACTTTTCGAATCTCTACAGTCCGCCCTGGGCAGCCTGCCGATCGTCGCCGAGGATCTTGGGGTGATCACGCCAGAAGTCGAGAAGTTACGTCTTGATCATGGGCTGCCCGGGATGGTGGTGCTGCAGTTCGAGGTGAGCGATCCCGACTTCGATTTCGATCAGGTCGACGAGAACAGCGTGTGCTACACCGGCACGCACGACAATGACACCACGCTGGGCTGGTTCAGAGGTGACGGCGAGGACACACGCTCCGACAAGGAGGTCGCACGCTCGCGTGAAGCTGCTTTGGAATTGACCGGCGGTGCCGAAGAGACGATACACCGCGACATGATACGCTTGTGTTTCTCCAGCAATTCCGTTTTCGCGATGGCGCCGATGCAGGACTATCTGGGACTCGGTTCGGAAGCACGCCTGAACATTCCAGGCACCACGATGGACAACTGGCGCTGGCGCCTGCAGAAGGACCAATTGACGCCGGACCTGGTCGAGTGGATCAGGGAGTTGGTTGACGAGACTTCACGCGTGCCGTCCAGGCGCATAAACTGATCTGCATGATCGAGAAAGGCAATCCCGCAAAACCGGGCTGTCATTGCGATGAAGGCGGAGTCGGTTTCGCCTTGTATTCGGGCAGCGCCGAGGCCGTGGAACTGAGCCTGTTCGATGAACATCGCCGGCAGGTGGAAAGCCACTTTCTGCCCGGCGAGCATGATGGTATGTGGCATGGTTACCTGCCCGGATGCAAAGAGGGCCAGCGCTACG
>JARFQZ010000125.1 GCA_029287515.1 Lysobacterales bacterium | reverse complement strand
CGGTCATCCCGCTCTTCTCGAGCCGGGCAGGGCGCTCCGAGTCGGCTGCGAGGAAACCGTCAAATGGCGCGCCGTGGATAACCTGGGCGTAGTGTTTGCCGGTGGAACCGAAGATCAGTATCTCGTTGTGCCCGCTGTCCTGCCCGTATCGGTCGGCGAGCACCGACAGGGTGTTTCGGAAGTTACTGGCGGCAGCCACCCGTATTTCGTCCGCGATACAGGCTCCGGAAGCCGCCAGCAGAACCCAAACCAGCAGTGGTCTCACAAAGCTCACAGCCATTTCCTGACGCTGGACCTGTAGCGGTGAAAATCGTCACCAAATGCTGCTTCGAGCGCTTCTTCCTCCGGCCTGATCTGGTATCGGTTCATATAGAGGACAAAGACCGGGATCATGAAAAGTGACGATGGGTTCTCAAGAAAGAGGCCCCAGCCCAGCAAGGCAAAAAGCAATGCCAGGTACATGGGGTTTCGCGTGAGGCGAAATATCCCCGAGTCGACCAGTTGGGAGCATTTTTCCGGAGCGAGGGGATTTACGGTAGTCCTGGCCTTGCGGAATGCCGCGACACCGGCGAGCCCGACCGCAGCAGCCGCGATGGCCAACAGGAATATGCAGGCCCATCTGAGCCTGTCCGGCAGGGGAAAAGCCGGTATCAGTACAGGCATTGCCCACATCAACACGGCAACGACAAGGGTCACTGCAACGGGTGGGATTCTGGCTTTGAGGGCGAGCTTCACTTCGGTTCCTGTTTCAGGCAAAGATACCATGCAAATACCAGCCCCGGCGGGGTTTGTACTCACGGAACGCCCACAGGGTGCTGCCCTGGGCATCACGCACAATGAAATAATCACGGCGGCAGTCGCGCCCGTCCCACCAGCCGCTCTCTATACGCTCCGGGCCGGCCAGGATCCGGTAGTCTTCAATGACGCAGGGTTTCGGATTTGGCAACAACCAGGCCGGGCGGTGGGCCAGTGCAGTGCAGGCCGGGCGCTCATCCAGTGTGCGCGGGCGCCAACTGTACTCCGGGCGGTGGTCTTCCACGCCGGTCAGGCCGCTGACCGCCCCGCTGCCCAACCGGGCCTGCAGGCGCTCGGTCAGCTGCCGGATGTCCTGCTGCTGTTCTGCCGGCGTATCACGGAACAGGCTGTGCTGCCCCGCATTGAATCGGAGCAGGGTGGGCGCCTCCAGGCGGATCTCGCGAACGGCCCGGGGCAGGCGCAGCCTTTCCAGCCGTTCGCGCAGAACCGCCAGCAGGCGGTCAGGGTCCTGGGAAGGGGATTGCAACCCCAGGTTCAGGGGAGTGTCCTGATGGTCCTCATGCCCAAGCACGATCTGCAGCGACTGCACCGCCGTGTCGCCACCGCGAAGCACACCGCAGAGCTCTTCCAGCATGCGCTTCAGGGGAAATAGCAAGCCCTGGCAGGCATGGACTTCCGCCAACAGTTCCAGGCGGGAGGAAAACGCTTCCGGAGGGTGGTACATGGCCCTCGGGTCAGGGCGGATACCCAGGATACGGTCGAGGTAGTCGGGTAAGGCGGGGCCAAACCGGCGGGTCAGTGATTTGCGGGGCAGACGCAGCAGGTCCCGAAGCTGCCGGAACCCCATTCGCTCCATCGCTGCCTGCTGTGCCGCATCGAGGTGTAAACGGTTCAGCGGCAACGGACCCATCTGGCGGCGTACATGGCTGGGACCGGCGATGTGCATTCGCTCGGGCGCCGCCAGCCAGGCGGCTTCCGGCGTGGGCGCTGAACCGGCCAGGGCGAGGTAACCCAGTTGCCCGAGTTCCTGTTCCACGCGCTTGCCGAGGTGTTCGGTGCGCCCGAACAGGCGCTCACTGGCGCCGGCTTCCACGAACAGCCCGCTGCGGTCACCCGGGATGCATACCTGGTCGCTGTATTGATAACACCATGCAGCCAGGCGCTGAAGGGCCTGGCGCTGCGCCTCTTCGTTCGGCTCCGGTGCGCGGCCTGCAGCCGGCTGAACACTAGTGCCGCTTTGGCCGCGGCTGTGCAGGTCCTGTGCCAGCTGCGGAAAGCGCACTGCCAGCCAGCGCAGTGTGGATGTTGTGTTCTGTGAGGGTTGCATGAAAATGAGTCTGGCATTGCTGTTTCCCATAAGCTGAGAAAAAATGCGGGATGGTTACCGGCTCGGCGGGGCGGCTTCCGCGGCACTTGAGAATGTCGACCCGTACGCCGTTACGGCCACCAGGCCCGAGCTTCAGGCGTAACGCGGCGGGAGAGGATTCCCGGCCGGCATTTTCAGGCCGGAACAGGAAGGCCAGCTTCGAGCTGCTCTCGGCTGCAATCTGCAGGCGTCGCAGCCGGCTGAAACTGATCCGCTCCGGCCAGGCCAGTACGGCTCCGCCCCGGCCACTGCGCAAGGCCTGCTCACAGGCCCATAGCGACTGTTTACCGCCGCCGGTGCGCACCAGCAACAGGCGCTCCAGCAACAGGCCATGGCCCTCGAGCGTTGCGGGGTAAGGTATCCACGGTGGGTCTACCAGGATCACCCACTGGCCCTGGCGGCCGGTGTCAGCCAGCGCAGGGAAGAGCAGGCTGAACTCGCCCATGCCGGGCTTGTGGGTCATCAGCTCAGTCATGGCGCCCCGCGGCCAGCCTTTGCCGGGCAGTTGCCTGTCCAGGTGTGCGTGGCCCGTGGGCAGGGTGCGTTGCCCGCGGCTGGCCTGCCGGCCTTTCCATAACTGCGGCGTGGCATTGAGTAACTGGTTTATGGAGTTCACAGTCTGCAGTTCACAGTTCCGGGCGGATCACTCCGACCCCCAGCCCTTCAATCGCCAGTTCCTGCCGCCGCAGGTCTATTTCAATAGGCTCGAAATCAGGGTTTTCCGGGAGCAACAGGACCAGGGACCCCTGTCGCCGGAAACGCTTTACCGTCACCTCGTCGTCCACCCGGGCGACCACGATCTGCCCGTTGTGCGCCTCGGGCGTGCGATGCACCGCGAGCAGGTCGCCGTCCAGGATGCCGGCATCCTGCATGCTCATGCCCTCTACCCGCAGCAGGTAGTGGGGTTTTTGGGGGAACAGTGAAGGGTCGACGCGGTATTCATCTTCGATGTTTTCCTGCGCCAGCAGCGGGCTGCCTGCAGCAACGCGCCCGACCAGCGGCAGCGGCGTGTTGGCGGACGGCGGCAACTCATCCGCGGCCAGGGGCAGGAGGCTGATGCCGCGGGCGGCGCCGCGCTCGATACCGATCACGGATTTCTTTTCCAGCGCCCTCAGGTGCGCTTCGGCCGCGTTCGGGGAACGGAAGCCGAAATGGGCGGACACTTCAGATCTTGTAGGAGGAAATTTATGTTTTTCAATAAATTGGGAGATAAAGTTAAGAATTTCTTTCTGACGGGTGGTGAGTTTTTTTTCAGTCATGGCCGGGTGCTCACAAGAGTTACTATAAATATATACAGTAATCCGGCGCTGATCAACCATGAGAAAGGGCCAGGCCCGGCCGTGCGATGGTTGTTTTGATTCTGTTCGTAATTGAAGACCCCCTGATTTGCTAAACTGGATACAAGGCGAATGATGACTGAAAAAACAGGCAAAAGTTTCTGGACGAAACTGAAAGAACGAAAGGTGATCCGGGTTGGGATCGTCTATGTTCTGGTCGGTTGGGTCCTGATGCAGATCGGCGAGGTGACCTTCGAGGCGCTCGGCTTGCCAGAGTGGGCGTTGAGCCTGCTTATCGTGATTGTTCTGCTGGGATTTCCGATCGCCCTGGTGCTGGCCTGGGCTTTCGAACTGACACCCGAGGGGATCCGCAAGGATTCGGCCGGGCAGGATGCCAGGCCCACCGGGACTGCGCCTGAGCTGGATCGCAAGGCGCCATCCATTGCCGTGCTGCCGTTTGAAGACATGAGCGAGAAAGGTGACCAGGTTTACTTCTGTGAAGGGATCTCCGAGGAAATACTCAATTCCCTGTGCAAGATAGCAAACCTGCGCGTTGCTTCGCGGGTCACCGCATTCCGGTTTTCAGGAAAAAGCGCCGATGTCCAGGAGATCGGCAGAAAGCTCAGGGTGCAGACCGTGCTGGAAGGGAGTGTCCGAAAATCCGGGGACAAGCTTCGCATCACCGCGCAACTGGTCAAGACCGCGGACGGATATCACCTGTGGTCCAGGCAGTATGACCGGGGCCTCGAGGATATTTTTGACATCCAGGCCGAAATTGCCGATTCCATAGCCAATGCGCTCAGCGTGACGCT
>JARFQZ010000124.1 GCA_029287515.1 Lysobacterales bacterium | reverse complement strand
CTGGGCGTTACGTATCCGACGGTGTCGGGTACGTTCAGCACGGTGGCGCCTGCATCGATGGCAGCCTGGAAGTACTCCACCAGGTAGTCGATCTCGGTGCGGCCGGCATCTTCTGCCGTAATTTCAATGTCGTCGAACCATTGCTGCCCGAACGCCACGGCTCGTGTCATTTCATCGATGATTTGCTGCTTGCTCATCTTCAGCTTGTATTCGCGATGGATCGGGCTGGTCGCGATAAAGACATGCAGTCGTTTTTTCCTGGCAGTATCCAGGGAGCGCGCCACGGCCTCGATATCTCCGTGCCGTGTCCGTGACAATCCGCAAATGGTCGCGTTAAGCCCAAGGTCGCCTACTGACTTTACGGACTCGAAGTCGCCCTCGCTGGCAGCCGGAAAGCCCGCCTCGATCACATCAACGCCCAATTCGTCGAGCATCCGCGCGACCTGTAGCTTTTCCGCCACGTTCATGGAACAGCCGGGTGATTGTTCGCCGTCGCGCAATGTCGTATCAAAGATGTGTACGTAGTCAGCCATTTTCAGCTCCCTGGGTTTTCAGTAAAAAAAAACCCGCAATTCTTGTTGCGGGTTTCCTTGGCTGTTTGGTTTTTACCTTTAGCCTGAACCCGCTCCATAGACAAGAAGAAGCAGAACGATGCCGCCTGCGAGGAGAAGTTCGAGGGAAAGGCTCAGTGCATACGCTGGTAATCCACGGATTGTGTGGACCGCTGTCCTGTTAGTGCTTACGGTTTGCGCGTGCATAGGGTCGGATTAATACATAGCGTATTTTTGATGTCAACTAGTTTTTGCTGACGAGGGGGCTTGACCGGTGTGTGGTACCGGCTTGAAATACGCTAGAATCGGGTAGAAATGAAGATCGTCCTGCTCACCGTTCTGGTACTGATATTCGCCGGCTCCTGGCCGGCAACTTCAGCGGCGCAGGATACCGTCAGGACACACAGCCGCACGCCGAGTTTTACCTCCAACGGCACCGAATCCTGTCTCAGCTGTCACTCCGGCGAGAAGATGCGGGCGATAGCCGCAAGTCCCCACGGCGATGCACAAATCCGTGGATCACCTGCAACGGCTTATGGCTGTGAATCCTGCCATGGCCCGGGGAGCATCCATGTTTCCCGTGCACATGGCGGTCGCGGTTTCCCGCCCCTGACCCAGTTCGGAAGGGGAAAGGAAGCATCCCCAAGAGAGGAACAACTGCATGCCTGCCTGAGTTGTCACGCGCAGGAGGGCATGGGGGACAGCCAGGTAAAGTATATCGGCAGCGCTCACGACAGGCGGACCATAAACTGTTCCTCCTGCCACACCCTGCATGCTGAAACAGACCCGGTCAGTGACAGGGAAACCCAGACCGCGACCTGTTCCCGCTGCCATCGAAGACACCTGGCCGACCACCCCAGGTTCGAAGAAAAGAGCATCGATTTTGACGCACTGAGTTGTTCCACCTGCCACGACGTGCACGTTCCCGCGAAACTTGAAGAGTGAGTTAGTCCTGTTGAGCCTCGAGAAGAGAATCAGGAAAGGGCTGGACCTGAGATTACCGGGAGAGCCGGAGCAAACGGTTCACCCCGGGCCCGACGTTCAGCATGTGGCGCTGTGCGGCCGGGATTATCATGGGCTCAAACCGCGCCTGCTGGTTGCCGAAGGTGATGCGGTCGGGCGCGGTCAGCCGCTGTTCATAGACAAGCGTGATCCGGCGGTCAATTATTGCTCTCCCGTTCAGGGCGTCATTTCGGCCGTCAACCGGGGGCCACGGCGAAGACTGGATTCTGTCGTGGTGCAGTCGCAGCCCTCAAGCGCCGAGGATGTTCATTTCGAGCCGCTTTCAGATGAACAGCAGGCTGCCCTGGGCAGAGACGACCTGGAGCACAGGCTGCAGCGTTCAGGATTGTGGGGCGCATTCAGAACACGCCCGTTCAGCCGGGTTCCTTTATCCGGCAGTCGCCCTCATGCCATCTTTGTGACGGCGACGGACACGCGTCCGCTGGCTGCCGATCCGGCTGTCATCGTCGGCGCCGATCCGGGTGCGTTCCGGTCCGGCCTGCGGCTGCTGCCGCTGCTGACTTCCGGTACGGTCTATGTGTGCACAGGCCCTGGCTGGAACAACGAGATGCCGGAGGTCGAACGGCTCACAGAAGTCCGGTTTTCCGGGCCCCATCCAGCAGGCCTGCCAGGCACCCACATGCATTTTCTGGACCCGGTAGGCACCGGCCGCGTGGCCTGGCAGATTGACTGCCAGGACGTCATGGCTATCGGTAAGCTGTTCTCCCGGGGTGAAGTCCCGTCGTCCCGGGTGATTGCGCTGGGCGGTGAATGCCTGTCCCGTCCCCGGCTGTTAGAGACTGTTATGGGTGCTTCGATTGATGAATTGCTGGCGGATGAATTTCGGCAGTGTGGCGGCTGTCGCACCCTGTCCGGCTCGGTGCTGGACGGACGCAGGGCGAGTGACGGGCTGGCGTACCTGGGTCGTTATCACGCCCAGGTTTCGGTGATCCCCGAAGGCGGGGACCGGCGCCTGTTCGGCTGGCTGCTCGGGAAGGGCATGCGCAGTTGGTCGACATCACAAAACGGCCGGTATTCAGGGATGATTCCCCTACCGGTATTCGAAAAAGTAATGCCGCTGGATATTCTGCCTGCAGCCCTGTTCCGGGCGTTGCTGGTTAAAGACACTGACCAGGCACAGGCACTCGGCTGCCTGGAACTGGACGAAGAAGACCTCGCGTTGTGCGCTTACCTTTGTCCCGCCAAAACTGAGTACGGTCAAGCGCTTCGATCCAGTCTCGAACAGATCGAGAGGGATGGCTGATGAAGGACTGGTGGTATTCCTTTTCACGCCTCCCCTCGCGGTTTGCCTGGTCGTCAAGTGCCGTCACGCGCCGGGCGCCCCATATCAGGGGGTCCTCCAACGTGCAGCGGCTGTGGAATTTCTTCGTCATTGCCAGCCTTCCCGCCTGGCTGATCGGCTTGTGGGCCCTGGGTCACCAGACCAACCTGGCCATTGCAGATTTTCGGCTCGAGGAAGTAGCGGGCTGGCGCGGCGGGCTCCTGGCATGGTCCGGTATCGGATTCGACGCCTCCAGTATCAGCGCATGCATGCTTCATGGCTTGCTCTATTTCCTCCCGGTGTTCGCTGTTGCCCTGGCTGTGGGCGCTTTCTGGGAGACGACTTTCGCCACGATGCGTAAAAAACCGGTGGATGAAGGCCTGCTGGCCATCGCCTGGCTTTTCTCGCTGATGATGCCGGCCTCGGTGCCCCTGTACCAGGTGGCGCTGGGCATGACCTTCGGTATCGTCGTGGGCAAGCTGATTTACGGGGGGTCGGGCCGTTACCTGGTGAGTCCTGCCCTGCTGGGTCTTGCGTTCCTGGTATTTTCCTACCCGACCCTGTTGTTCGGCGAGGGCGCCTGGGTGCCGGTGCCGGGTTACGACCAGCCTTCTGTGCTTGAGCTGGTCACAGACGAGGGCGGCCTCGATGTCGTGGCGGCGGTCGACTACACTTTCTGGCAGATTTTCATCGGTGACAAACCTGGAGCGGTGGGCGTGGTGTCGACGCTCGGGGTTCTGATGGGCGCTGTTTTTCTGCTGCTGACAGGAGTGGCGTCATGGAGAATCCTGGCGGGTTCTGTCATTGGATTCATCACCATCGCGCTTATCAGCAACAATGTCGCACCGGGCAATGACCTGTTTACAATTCCCTGGTATTGGCATCTCGTGCTGGGTGGATTTGCGTTCGGGGCTGTTTTTCTGGCCACGGATCCGGTTGCCGGCCCCATGACCAATCCCGGACGCTGGGGCTTTGGGCTGTTGGTGGGTTCGCTGACCATGATCATCCGGCTGGTGAACCCGTCTTATTATGAAGGTGTGATGTTCGCAATTCTGCTGGCCTGCATGTTTTCGCCGCTGATCGATTTTGTCGTGATCGAAGCAAACATCAGGCGCCGCAGGTTACGCCTGCAGGAGGGTGGGGGATGACAAGGGAATCACCCCGCAAGGCCATCCTGGTGGTGATGCTTACCGCGTTGATCTGTTCCGGCCTGGTTTCCGCGGCAGTCGTCATGCTGAGGCCGATCCAGCTGAATAACCAGATGCTGGACCAGAGCCGAAACATCATGCAGTTGACGGGCCTGCTGCCCGCGGACGGACAGCTTGAAGACGATGAGCTGCTTGACCTGTACAAGACGCTTGATCGCCGCATCGTCCATATCGATGCCGCCGGGTTCGACGGGGAAATCGATCCGGTTACTTTCAACCTCAGCCGTGCAGACAATGATCCGGAACTGAGTGTCGGCATCCCGCCGGACCAGGATCTTGCCAGCCTGGGCCGTCGCAGCAGTTACACACCGGTTTACATGGTTTGGGACGGCGCTCAGCTCGACCGGATTATTTTGCCGGTGCGGGGCAACGGTATGTGGTCCATGCTTCGTGGCTACATTGCTCTTGAATCCGACCTGAACACCATTTCGGGCATGACTTTTTACGAGCAGACCGAGACCCCCGGCCTGGGCGACCAGATCACGCATGAACATTGGCTTGAGCAGTGGCAGGGGCGGCGTATTTACGATGCGCAGGGCAACCCCCGGTTCAGGGTCAACGAGGGCGCTGTTCAGCCGGGCACGGCCATTGCCGAATTCGAGGTGGACGGGCTGACCGGCGCCACAGTAACGGGGAATGCCGTGACCGGTATGGTGCACTACTGGTTCGGGCCGCATGGCTACCGGGACTTCCTGCTGGCCTTGCGGGAACAGCCGCCGCAAAGGCCTGTGGAGGATACGCCATGAGTTCGATGCAGACACTGACCACGCCGCTGGTCAGGCAGAACCCAGTGACCCTGCATGTTCTGGGGATCTGCTCGGCGCTCGCGATCACCAATTCGCTGACTTCCTCCCTGATCATGAGCGTGGCATTGACCACGGTGCTGATCATCTCAAACGCCGCGATCAGCGCCGTTCGTCACTACCTCCCGTCCAGTGTCCGGCTGCTGGTGCAGATCACCATTATCGCTTCGGCCGTGACGGTGATAGACCAGTTCCTCTCTGCCTATATGCCCGATGCCGCCCGCACCCTGAGCGTTTATATCAGCCTGATCGTGACCAACTGCATCGTCCTGGGCCGTGCGGAAGCCTGCGCGATGAAAAACGGTATCGGCACCAGCATCCTCGATGCCCTGGGCAACGGTATGGGCTACAGCATCATCCTTATCTTCGTGGCGACCATCCGTGAGCTGATGGGCGCCGGCACGCTGATGGGTTTTCCCATCTTCAAGCTGGCGCACGAAGGCGGCTGGTTCCAGGAAAACGCGCTTTTCCTGCTGGCGCCCAGCGCGTTCTTCATCATTGGTTTCCTGGTTTGGGGCATCCGTACCTGGAAGCCGGAACAGAATGAAAAACCGGATTTTGAGCCCATGCCCTTACCCCCGAGGGAGGAACGTTGATGGGTGATTTCATCGATATCTTCTTCCGGTCCGTATTCCTCGAGAATCTCGCCCTGGCCTATTTCCTGGGGATGTGCACGTTCCTTGCGGTTTCCAAGCAGATCAAGACGACATTGGGCCTTGGTGTAGCCGTGATCGTTGTGGAAGGCATCAGCGTCCCGCTCAATAACCTGATTTTCAACGGGGTTTTACGGCAGGGAGCTCTCGACTGGGCAGGTCTTGGGCAGATGGATTTCAGTTATCTCGGGTTGCTCAGCCAGATCGCCGTGATCGCAGCGATGATCCAGATCCTTGAGATCGTGCTGAACCGGTTTTTCCCGGCTCTCTACAACACGCTGGGCATCTACCTTCCGTTGCTGACTGTTAACTGCGCGATTCTGGGCGCATCCCTGTTCATGGTGCAGCGGGATTACAGTTTTACCGAGAGCGTTGCTTATGGTCTTGGGGCCGGGTTCGGCTGGGCGCTGGCCATCGTGGCGCTGGCAGGTTTACGGGAAAAGATGAAGTACAGCGATATTCCTGCAGGTTTACAGGGCCTGGGTATTACGTTCATCACCACGGGGCTCATATCGCTCGCTTTCATGGGCATAGCGGGAATCACTCTCTAGGCGGCGGCATGCAGGAAATTTTCTTCAGCATCATTGTGTTCACCGGCATTTTACTGTTGCTGGCGATGCTGATCCTGTGGGTCAGGGCCCGGCTGGTACCGCAGGGGGATATCACCATCACCGTCAACGGGGAGAAGGAACTGAAAGCGCCGGCGGGTGGCAGGCTGCTGGGTACACTGGCTGATGCGGGCATTTTTGTGCCCTCAGCCTGTGGTGGTGGGGGAACCTGCGGGCAATGTCGGGTCAGGGTGCTGGAAGGCGGAGGTTCATTGTTGCCTACCGAGGCCTCGCTGATCAGCAAGCGCGAAGCGGCGGAAGGTGAAAGGCTGGCCTGCCAGGTGGCTGTCTCGATGGACATGGGAGTGCAGGTTTCGGAAGATGTGTTTGGCGTGAAAAAGTGGCAGTGCGCCGTCCGTTCCAATGACAACGTGGCGACGTTCATCAAGGAACTGGTGCTGGAGCTGCCGGCAGGCGAAACCCTCGATTTCAAAGCCGGCGGGTATATCCAGATCGAATGTGAACCGCATGAGCTGGCATATTCGAGCTTCGACATTGGCGAGGAATACCTGGAAGACTGGAAAAAGTTTGGATTGCTGGAGCTCCGTTCAGTCGTCACCGAGCCTGCGATCCGCGCCTACTCGATGGCCAACTATCCGGAAGAAAACGACATCGTCATGCTGAACGTCCGGATTGCGACGCCGCCGCCCGGGGCAGGAGACAAGGTGCCCACGGGCATCATGTCTTCTTACATTTTCAACCTGAAACCGGGTGACCCGGTGACCATTTCCGGCCCCTATGGCGAATTCCTGGCAAAGGACACCGATGCCGAAATGGTGTTCATAGGCGGCGGTGCCGGTATGGCGCCCATGCGGTCTCATGTTTTGGACCAGCTCAAACGGCTTCGCAGTAAACGCAAAATCACGTTCTGGTACGGCGCGCGGAGCCTGCGTGAAGCGTTTTACGTGAAGGAGTTCGACGAGTTGGAACGCGAGTATGAAAATTTCAGCTGGCACCTGGCGCTTTCCGACCCGCTGCCGGAGGACCATTGGGAAGGTATGGTCGGGTTCATCCACGAGGTTTTGTATGACAATTACCTCAGGGATCACCCGGCTCCGGAGGACTGTGAATATTACATGTGCGGGCCGCCGATGATGATCGCGGCCGTGGAACGGCTGCTCTACGATCTGGGGGTAGAGGAAGAAAACGTGTTGTTCGACGATTTTGGGAATTGATTCGATGGGCCTGTTTATAGGAACACTGATTATTGTCGGGCTGTGCTGCCTGGCCATGGGTATCGGCCAGCTGATCGCCGGCAGGCCCCTGGCCGGTGGTTGTGGCAACAAGCCGGCGGGCACACCGCGCTGCGAATCGTGTCCGAAGCGCAAAATTTCAGGAGATAGCAGATGTTGAGGTCGGTATTCGTCAAAGATCACATGACAAAAAACCCGGTAACGCTTGCCCCGGATATGGAAATTCTGCAGGCAACTCACCTGTTGATCGACAATGACATTTCCGGCGCTCCCGTGCTGGACAAACACGGACGGCTGGTCGGTGTTCTGACCGAACGCGACTGCATGCGTGTGGCGATGCGTGCCGGCTACCACGGTGAGCCAGGTGGCCTGGTGAAAGATTTCATGAGCGGTAATCCGCAGTGGATCGGCCCCGAGCAGAGCATTCTTAGGCTCGCCGACCTGTTCATCAACGGCCGCTTTCACCGCTACCCGGTGGTGGACAACGGCCGCCTGGTCGGTGTGATCAGCCGCCGGGACGTGATGCGGGCGCTCGGGAAATATTACCCGAAAGCAAACCGCTGACCCATGGGGGCATTGGCTCCCCCCGGGCCCACTCGAATTCCAGTTCCGGGTGCTGGATCAGCAGATTCTGCAGCAACTTTCCAGGGTGCCAGACCGTGGGAACCTGCCCCAGGTAGCTGCCCCACATGCTGAACGTGGAACCAGAAGCGATCAACAGCCGGCTGCGTGACAGGCCGAATATATCGCCCAGGCCCGAGCCGTAGTTGACTCTCGTGACACGGGGCAGGGCCAGTAATTCTTCGAGTTCCTGGTCGGTACCGTCGGAAAAAACGAAAGCCGGGACATCGTTACCGGCTGTCTCCCGAACCGCTTGCAGCGCACTGATATACCAGTCAAGGGGCAACAGGCTGTTATGGGAAGAGCGTATCTCTTGATCGTTGCTTCTTTGGATAAAGTCCCCGCGCCTGACGTGGATGCCAATCGGAGCTGGATCCGGTTCGGAGAATGCAGACTGGTGTTGCGGCCGCGCCATGCGCCGCAACTCCTGGTAGACCAACTCGTGATCCTGTACGAAGGGTGCGAAGAATCCTTCCATGCCTCGAAATTCGACAATGGTGCCTGGAGGCACTACCCCGTTTTCAGCTTCTTTCTCGCTGATCCAACGGTGACGGGCAAGGCGCCAGGGTTTACGCCAGCCGCTGATGTAGCGCTCGCCGGGCCGGAACAGATCGGTGTAGGTCCGGTGGTCGTAGGGGTTGACCCGCCAGTTCTTGGGTTTGAACGATTGCCAGGTGGGCCATATCATCTGCCAGCCTTCCCGCTCCGCCCTTGACAGGCAACGGGCCCAGGTCAGCATCAGGTTGCCAAGGCCGTTACCGCCGAGCCGTACAAACAGCAGGTCGGTGGTCGACAGCCGGGGATAAGCGAAGATGGGTGGTTGATTCCGGTCTTTCATAGGGTCTAACATCGTTCCAGTCATTCCATTCTAATCGCAAACGCCAACCCCATGGGCCCGGAACTGCAGCATGACCGAAACCCTTCCACGTAAAGCGCTGTTCCGATTTGCCGGCTGGTTCGCCCTGGCCAACGCAGTGGTGTTCGGGCTGGTCAGCCTCCGTTATTTTGGCGGTAGTGTGCCGGCGGAAACGCTCTTGTCCGTGATTTACCTGGTGGCCGTGTACATCGGTCATCACGTCGTACTCACAACGGCGCCGCTGTTTTTGCTGGCGACGCCGCTGATCCTTGTCTTTCCCAGGCGTCGCGCGCTCACCGTCCTGGCGGTCGTGCTGTTCGCGTCGATGATCGCCCTGATGATGCTGGACAGCCTGTTGTGGTCCCAGAGCCGTTTTCATCTCAACGCATTGACCATGAAGATCCTGGGTTGGCAAAGCTGGGTGTTTGCCGCTGTGATTTTCCTGGTTGGCCTGTTTTTCCAGTCGCTGTTGGCCCGCAGTGTCTGGAGCTGGGTCGAGGCCCGGCCGAAGCGGCATGGACGCGCCATCGGGTTGACTTGCGGGTTGATGGTGGTGGTTGCCCAGGGGATTCACGCGTGGGCGGACGCCAGTTACTACGTGCCGGTGACCAGCCTGGGCCAGCAATTGCCGGTCTACAAGGGTGTGACCGCCAAGTCTTTCATGACGAAAACCGGCCTGGTGGACGTGAAGGAGAGCCGTGAACGGGAACTGGCCCGACGCATGTCGCAGAGCCTGGACGCTTCCTCGGACAGGCTGCTGAATTATCCGTTGAATCCATTGCAGTGTTCGCGGGAAGAGCCGTTCAATTTGCTGCTGATTGTGGCTGACTCGATGAGGGGCAGTGTGCTGACGGATGAACTCGCGCCGAATATCAGCCGGTTTGCACGCGATCACGGGATGAATTTCCGTAATCACTTCAGCGGTGGCAACTCTTCCCGCATGGGTATGTTCAGCCTTTTTTATGGTCTTCCACCCGGTTACTGGAGCAGTTTCTCTTCTTTACAGAAACCCGCCGTGCTGATCGACGAGATGCAGGCGCGGGAGTATCAACTGGGCCTGTTCAGCAGCGCGACCATGTACCGTCCGGTGGTGCTGGACCGCACGGCATTCGCCAATGTGCCGGATCTCAGGATCGTAACGGAACCTGCTTCGGATCCCGCCTGGAAAAGAGACCGCAAACTGACCGGCGAATGGTTTGAATGGCTGGACCGGCGCAATCCGGGCAGGCCATTCTTCGGTTTCCTGTTTTACGACGCCACGATGGGCAAGAGCCTGCCGCCGGATTACCCGGTCCGTTTCGCCCCCGCAGATGATGGCGAACAGGCACATTCGTTTTCGATATACCAAAGCTCGGTGCACTTTGTGGATGGCCTGGTCGGCGAGGTGCTCGGGGACCTGAAGCGCAGGGGGTTGCTGGACCAGACCGTGGTAATGATCACGTCCGATCATGGTGAGGAATTTGGTGAAAGCGACGCAAAACTGACCAGCCACGGTTCCGGTTACACGCGTCATCAACTCGTTACGCCCATGGTGCTGCACTGGCCGGGAAGGGAAACCGGCCAGGTCTACGATCATCGGACTTCGCACTACGATGTCATCCCCACGCTGATGCAGGAACTTTTTGATTGCGGCAATCCCGCCAGTGATTACAGTGTGGGCAGGAACCTGTTCGACATGCAGGAGTGGGACTGGCTGGTATCCGGCAGTTATTACAACTACGCGGTGCTCGAGCCGGACCAGATCACGGTGACGTTCCCTAATGGCCTCTACGAGGTGCGCGACTGGGAATACCGCCTGTCGAAAACGCCGCAGTTCCGTGGTGACGTGCTTGAAGCTGTATCCGAGCAAAACGCCCGTTATTTCCGGGACTGATCAGCCGCAAATACACAAAGTTAATCCTGGAAAAACAACGCTTGCGCTGAGCAAGCGTTGATCCCGAAATTGAAATGATTAATTTTAAGTATTGAAATACAGCTAGTTAAATAATATTATTAATGTCCTTTAGCGTAATTTTCAGGACGCCGCGCCCAGAAAGCAGTGCCTGGAAACCCAACAATAACAAGCGCTGAGGCACAACCCGGCGGCAGATTGCCGGGTAGGCACAGGGATATTACCTCACCAGGTAATCGCCCTTGCTGGTCCAGGGCGAGGACTGGCTGAATCGACAGGGATCAAATGGACATTGAACGTCTGAACCGGCCGCTGGCACATTGGATTGTGTGGGCGGAGGCCGGATGTTCGGGCTTTGCTGTTGTTGGAGCAGTTTGCCCGGATTCCAAGAAGGGCAATGACCATGGAGTACATTTATTTCGTCATTTCAATAGCAGCAATTGGTTTTTTTGTAATTTTGTATTTGCAAATCAGCGCAACCAAGAGGAAAAATCGCGGTTTGCGTATTGATGAAAGCGCGAGACTCGAACCTGCTCCGCCTCTGAAGAAAACGATCAACGGAGGCCCATCGGAAAAAGAACTGGAAGAAATCAGATTCCAGGAAAAAGTCGAGATGTGGCAGAGAGGTTTTGGCGTCCGGCACGCCTGGTATAGCCGTGCGAGCCATCAATCCCTGAACGGCAAGAAGTACACGTATGAACCACCCCGTGAAAGCCGGGTTCAAGAGCGAAAAGCGGCGCAGCAATCCGCCGGCACTTCTCAAAACTCGCATGGATGGCAGCTGATCGGTTAAGCGACCGGAGAGTCTCACACAACCAATGGCTGCGGGCGGTGCCGCCTGCAGCCATTGATTGCTAATCTTATTCGAAACCGTCCTTGAATATCACGTCTGAATAATCGCAGACGACACTTACATTGGTGACGTTCGACCCGGACAGGGTGCCGCTGCCGTCGGTCACGGTGCATTCCTGGCCGGGGCCGCTGGGTTGAACGGCCACCGTTACCGCGTAATCACTGCCATCGGCCAGCGCTGTGTTGAAGGTAAAGCTGCCATTTTCGGTCAGCAAAAGATCATCAGCGCCATTGTTCTGCAATGTCAGACCGGATCCGATCAGGCCGCTGAGCACCCCTCCGACGGTCAGATGCGAGGCATTCCAATCGATTGAGGCCATCAGGACAGGCGGCACCATTTTGCGGTCGCCGGCTACCTCCATCGCCAGCGGCACTTCCGCGTTGATCCAGGTGTTCAGCATGTTCTCGCCTTCGCTTCCCAGGAACTCGTCACCCCCTTCCAGGGGGTCCTCCCCCTCGTTGGCTTCTTCCAGGAACTGGATGTATTCCCAACTGGTGCCCTGGTAGAGCAGGTTTATCCTGGCTGAGACCGCTTCAGCGGGTTTTATGTCGCCCAGCTTCAGCTGATCCCAGTATTCGTAAACTCCGCCCGCGCCCGGATTTCCGTACTGGTCCGCCGGAACGGGCAGAGCATTTCTCTTGTGTGCTTCGTCGTAACGCATTCCATAGGGCGGGATGCGGTTGTCACTGGATATCGAATTGTTGAGCACGAAATGAAAAGTATCGTGGTGATAACCTTCAGGAAAGCTGGCGAGTTCACCCAGCGTAATACCTTCTTCCCCGTTGAAGCGGTCGTAACTCAGCACCAGATCGGCAGCAACACCGATATCCAAAAGGGTGGCTGCCCATTCGCTGGTGATCGCGTAGTGTGCCTCGTAGATCCGTGTGTTCGGGTCTTGCAGATCAAGAATGGATTCAACCTGCACAGCGGGGCCGCCCGCCGGATTTTCAATCATCACCGGATTATCGGCGTCATCGACTAGCGGCCCGTACGCACCGTCCTCACGAACCGGCAGGCCGTCGGCGTCATACCACTCGATGTTCAACCACATGCGCCGCCCTTCGGGATAGCCGGTGATCAGCTTGTGCCCGGTCAGGTTGATTACTTTCAGGACATCGCCTTCCAAAATCAGCGAAGCGGACTGGCGCAGATGATCCACCGCACGCTGCTTACCCTGTTCGAGCGCGGACAATTGGGCAGCGCCGAGACCGCCGCCCAGTCGCAGAAGTCCATTCGCATCCTGGTACCTGATCATGTCGGCCAGCCAGTAATTACCTCCCACATGGTCATGCCTGGGCAGGTCGGCGCGCACCAATGCATTGGTTTTGTTGGCTCCGGCACTGTTTGTCGGGCGCATGTGACAGGACTGG
>JARFQZ010000064.1 GCA_029287515.1 Lysobacterales bacterium | reverse complement strand
CTCGGTTGTGACCGTGCAGTTCATCGTGCACATCAGGGGCAGCCACCCGCCGGTGGACGAGCAGAAAGCTGCGATCTCTCCCCTGGGGTCGATGACGGGTTCGTTGGAACAGGCGTATACAGTACCCGAGGTGCCCAGGCTCATGGTGACTCTGCCCGGTTGAACGTTCCCGGTGCCGACAGCGCCCATCATGTTGTCGCCGCCGCCGGTCGACACCGGAATACCGGCCGGCAGTCCCGTCCGTTCCGCGATCTCTGGCCGCAGGGCGCCGATGCGGTCCATCCCGGTTCGCAGGAATGGCAGGCACTCGCCCAGGTCCCTGTCAGGGTCCGTGGCCGCCAGCATCTGCTCAGACCAGGCCCGTTGGCGTATGTCCAGGAAGCCGGTGCCCGATGCGTCCCCGGCTTCCATGCACTTTTCTCCGGTCAGGTAGAAGTTGAGGTAGTCATGCGGCAGCAGAATACATTCCATCTGTTCGTACAACGCCGTGCTGGTGTTCGCCAGCCAGCGAACCTTGGACGCGGTATAACCCGGCAGGATGAGGTTGCCGACTTCGTCCAGGCACTTCTGCCCGCCTCCGAATGCATCCATGATCTCGCCGCACTCGGCTACCGTGGACGTGTCACACCAGAGCTTCACCGGCGCCAGGACTTCCCCCGTCTTTCCCATCGGCACGAAGCCATGCTGCTGTCCGGAAACACCGACGGCCAGCGCGGACGCGCGGACCGATGAATCGACTTTTCCCAGCGCTTCGTGCAGTGCATCGATCCACCAGTGTGCCTGCTGCTCGGCCGCACCCTCGTCGTTCTGGTACAGGTCCAGTGCTGCGCTCTCGCAGGCCACGACCTCCCGTGCCGCAAAATCGTAAAAAAGTACTTTGAGGGACTGGGTACCGAGGTCGATCCCGAGAACCGTTTTCATGGATTCGCTCTTGTCATTCGTGCTGGCCGGATGATTTATGTAAACGTTTACATTATACACGGGAATCGGTTACACTCAAGCTGTGAAAGGAAGTTCGAAATTCGTGGCAAGCAAAGGCAAAAATCCTTGACGACTGCATCCATAAAGGACGTTGCACGCCTTGCGGGCGTTTCCATCGCGACCGTGTCGCGCTGTATCAACAGCCCCGAACAGGTCAGGGATACCACGCGAGAAAAAGTGCAGGAGGCGATCAGGCAGACCGGCTATTCTCCCAATACCCTGGCGCGAAACTTCAGGCGGGGAAAGACCCAGGTCATCATGGTGGTCCTGCCTTCCGTTGGCGATCCGTTTTTCACCGGGGTAATGAGCGGGATCCGGGCCGTGTCCGACGAGAGCGGATACTCACTGCTGATCAACGAAACCCAGTTCAACACCATGACCGAGGATGAAATCGGGGCAATGGTCGTTTCGAAGCTGGCCGACGGCATCATCCTATTGGCCAGCATGTCGCCATTCGGCACCCGGGTTCTGTCGGCCGAAAGCCGCCGCGCACTGCCGATCGTGATCGGCTGTGAAGCCATATCCTCCGAACTGGACGCCTTTCCCAGCGTCCATATAGATAACGTGGCGGCGGCGCGGGAAGCCACCGAATACCTGCTGTCGCAGGGCCACCGGAAGATCGCCTTCATCTCGGGCCAACCGGACTCTCTGCTGACCCGCGAACGCGAGGAAGGGTACCGCCACGCGATGAAAGAGGCGGGCATCGATGCCGGGAATGACTGTATTGCCAGCGGGGGACTGACCCTGGGTGGTGCGATCGAGGCGACCCGTGTACTGCTTTCCCGCAAGGATCCGCCGAGCGCTATTTTCTGCGCAAACGACGAGATGGCCATGGGCTGCATGCATGCCATCAAGGCCAACGGGCTGAGCGTGCCACGAGATATTTCTGTGATGGGTTTCGACGACACTCGTTACGCGAAAATTATGGATCCACCGCTCACCACGATCTACCAGCCAGCGGAGGAAATTGGTGAGCGTGTCATGTACCGCCTGCTGCACGAAATCGAGGAGGAACGCAGCCACGGCAGCAAACCGGAAATCGTACCTCATAAATTGATCATCAGGCGGTCGGTTGCCAGGCCTTCCGGTTGAAAGCGCCTGATGTCAGGCACCAGGTTTCTCCTGGATAGTCTGCACAGGAGTTTCCGATTAGATGCAAAACCGGCTGGGAACGGCCGCAGCCAGCTCGCCCATCGTTGCGAAGCTGGTGATTAACATGGCCGGTGACTATTGAATCAAGCGGAATAGAAGTGTGAATTTAATGTATATACCTTTATTGGAGGTTTGGTGGTAACAATGTGCGAGTTCGGTGGAGGTGATCGCCCACCTTGGCGCCCCATTTTCGTGGCAATGATCATGACTGGAGACCATACTGTCGCATTTGCTGGAAGACTTTGGAGAAATAAGAAAAATGAATAACAAGTCACAACTGTACGCCCACACAAACCACGCGTTCGTCATACTTATCAGCTGTGTTGCCACGATCGGAGGATTCCTTTTCGGCTTCGACAGTGGTGTCATCAATGGCACGGTGGACGGCCTTCAGTCAGCTTTTGATTCCGACAGTATTGGAACCGGATTCAACGTGGCTTCGATGCTTCTGGGTTGTGCCGCGGGCGCTTTTTTTGCCGGGCGCCTGGCTGACCGCTGGGGCCGTCGGACACTACTGCTTCTGGCAGCATCGATGTTCATTGTCAGCGCCTGGGGTTCAGGTATCGCCGGGTCCTCTGTCGAGTTCGTGGTCTACCGCGTGATCGGTGGACTGGCGGTCGGCGCCGCCAGTGTGATGGCGCCAGCCTACATCAGCGAGGTTGCGCCGGCACAGTACCGTGGCCGCCTGACGACCATCCAGCAGATAGCGATCATCTTCGGGCTTTTTTGCGCATTCCTCAGCAACTACATGCTGGCGGATATCGCCGGCTCATCAACATCGGAATTCTGGCTGGGCTTTCAGACCTGGCGGTGGATGTTCTGGATGGAGCTGGCGCCGGCAAGCGTATTTCTCATCGCTCTGCTGTTCATACCGGAAAGCCCCCGCTACCTGGTCGTATCCGGCAACCGCGAGCGGGCGGAGGCAGTATTGACCCGCCTGTACGGCGCCGAGGCGGCAAAGCAGAAAGCAGAAGAAATTGACGCTTCCCTGGCGGCCGATCATCACCGGCCAAAACTGGGCGATCTGCTCGAGAAGCCGGGAGGGAAGGTACGGACCATCGTCTGGGTTGGTATCGGCCTCGCGGCGTTTCAACAACTGGTCGGTATCAATGTCGTATTTTATTACGGCGCGGTGCTCTGGCAGGCGGTGGGATTCTCGGAAGCAGATGCGCTTCTTATCAATGTCATATCCGGAGCAGTGAGCATTGCGGCGTGCATCGTGGCCCTGAGCCTGATCGACCGGATAGGCCGCAAACCCCTGCTGTGGTTTGGATCGATCGGGATGGCGATTACGCTTGCGCTGATGGCATTCGCGTTCTCCACTGCGACAGTAGTGAACGGTGAGGTGACCCTGTCGGACAACATGGGTGTGGTCGCCCTGATTTCGGCCAACCTCTATGTCATGATTTTCAATGGCAGTTGGGGCCCGGTCATGTGGGTAATGCTGGGCGAGATGTTCCCGAACCAGATACGCGGCTCCGGACTCGCCGTGGCGGGCCTGTCACAATGGCTGACCAACTTTGCCATCACGATGACCTTCCCGATTTTCCTCGCTTCGATCGGCTTGGTCGGCGCCTATGGATTTTACGCAGTCAGCGCCATTATTTCGGCGTTTTTCGTACATAAGATGGTTCATGAGACACGAGGTCTCGAACTCGAAGAAATGGAAGGTTGAGAATTCTCACGAAATCACCGGAAAACGGGATTATTAACCGTAACGCTGCTGCAGATACCGAAACACGGCCCTCAATCCCAGCGCTTCACCCCCTTGCGGCCGCCCGGGCCGGTTGGCCTGGTTCCAGGCGAAGGTGTCGATGTGAACCCAGGGGATGTCGGGTTCCACGAAATGTTCCAGGAACAACGCAGCGGTGATGCAGCCGGCGAACGCGCTCTTGCCCGAGTTGCTCAGATCCGCAATGGGGCTTTCGATCAGCTTGTT
>JARFQZ010000027.1 GCA_029287515.1 Lysobacterales bacterium | reverse complement strand
TCAAGCAGTGTCAATATCGACTACCAGACCGGCCTGGATGCTTACACCATCGGCGATTACCAAACCGCGATGAAGAAATGGACAGCCGTAGTGGAAGGCCCATCCAGCGCGGTCAATCCGCTTGACTATGTCGAAGCCCACTACGCCATCGCGATGCTTTACTGGGAGGGGCAGGGCGTGCCCCGGGATTTCCGAAAATCCCACGAGTGGTTGCTCAAAGCGGCCAATTTGAACCATGCGGGCGCCCAGACGAAATTGGGTTATCTCTACACCGACGGCGTTGCCGTGCCGCGGGATTTGAATATGGCCTTTGAATGGTACAGCGAGGCCGCGAAGCAGGGTGATAAAGAGGGTCAGTACAACCTTGGCATTTTTTATCTGAACGGCTGGGGTACCGAGCAAGACACCATCATGGCCCAAATGTACCTCGCCGCCGCCTCCGCCCAGGGCTACGATGTGGCGGAGCAAGCCCTCGCAAATGCGAATTCATTTGCGATCAACGATTATCAACCCGCCATACTTGATGAAGCGCCCTTAGTTGCCCAAGCTCCCGTAGTTGACGGAACTCCGGTAGTTGACCCAGCTCCGGTAGTTGATGAAGCTCCCGTGCCTGATGAGCCCCCCGTACGTGATGAAGCCTGGATCCTTTCCCAGGACCCCAACCACTACACAATCCAGGTGATTGGACTGAGCACCATCGAAAAAATCGAAGCCCTGATCAGTGGACATGACAACCTGGCCCCCTTCGCGATCTACGTCGTCCAGCGCAGCTCAAGCCCCATCCACGTGCTCATCCAGGGCAGTTACGCCGATGTCGATGCGGCCCGAAGTGCGCGCGATGATTTCCCGCGCGAAATCAACCCGCCCGACAAGATATGGATACGCCAGTTCGGCAAGATCCAGGAGCTCATCGCCGCAGAGCGCGCCGGGGCTGGGTAGAGCGCAGTCAGCAGACCTTCTCCCGGCGTTAATCGCAGGGATCTAGTTCTCCATTCCGGCCAGATCCACGAGGAACGCAAACTCCTGCGCTGTTTCCAGGTAAGCCCTGTAGCGCCCCGATGCGCCGCCGTGGCCGGCTTCCATGTTGGTCTGCATGATCAGGCGGTTGTCGTCGGTACGTTTTTCTCTCAGTTTAGCCACCCACTTGGCCGGCTCGAAATACTGCACCTGTGAGTCGTGCAGGCCCGTGGTGACCATCAGGTTGGGGTAGTCCTGCTCGCTGACGTTGTCGTAGGGAGAATAGGAAAGCATGTATTCAAAAGCTTCCTTTTCTCGCGGGTCACCCCATTCATTCCACTCGCCGGTGGTCAGCGGGATGGACTCGTCCAGCATGGTGGTGACCACGTCCACGAACGGAACCGCCGCGATCACGCCGTGGTAATACTGCGGCGCCATGTTGACGACCGCACCCATCAGCAGGCCGCCCGCGCTGCCGCCCATGGCGTAGGTGCGGGCCGGGTCGATGAGATTCTGTTTCTGCAGCGCCGCGGTCACGTCGATGAAATCAGTGAACGTGTTTTTCTTGTTCATCAGGCGGCCCTGTTCGTACCATTGCCGCCCCAGTTCCTGGCCGCCGCGGATGTGCGCGATGACATACACGAAACCCCGGTCCATCAGGCTGACCACCGAGTTGCGGAACCAGGGGTCAATGGACGAGCCGTATGAGCCGTAAGCGTAAACCAGGGCAGGGCGGGTGCCGTCCAGCGGCGTGTCCTTGTGGAAGGCCAGTGAAACCGGCACCTCGACACCATCCCGGGCGCTGATCATCATGCGCCTGGTACGGTAATTGGCACTGTCGAAGTCGCCCAGGATGTGTTGTGCCTTCAGGAGCTCCGATTGACCGGTCTGCAGGTCGATTTCCCAGGTCTGGGTTGGCGTCACCAGGCTGGAGTATCCGTAGCGGATGGTGTGCGTGTTCGTGCTGACATTGGTGGCCGGCCACATCACGTAAGACTCCGTATCCGCATCCAGGTAGCGGTCAACGCTGCCGTCCAGCGCAAGCACGCGGACCTTGCGCAGGCCATCCTTGCGTTCACCAATGACAAGCCAGTCGTCAAAGGCCTGCAGATTGCGGACCATGGCATCGTTGCGGTGCGGGACAAGTTCTTTCCAGGCAGACTTGTTACCGGCAGTATCGATGTCCGCTGTCATGACGCGGAAGTTTTCGGCCTCCCAGTTGGTGCGGATGAAAAAGCGGCCATTGGCATGGTCAACGCTGTATTCATGGCCGGTTTCTCGCGGCAGGAAAGGCTTGAAATTGCCCATGGGCTCGTTGGCCGGCAGCAACTGGACCTCGGAAGTGTCGGTTTCCGAGTGGCTCAGCATGATGTAGTCGCCGGATCGGCTGCGCCACAGCCCGGTGTAAAAGCGGTTGTCTTTTTCCTCGTAAACCAGCACGTCTTCGGACATATCGGTGCCCAACCGGTGCCGCATGACGCGGTAAGCAAGCAGGGTTTCCGGGTGCTTGTCGAGGTAGAACAGGTATTGCCCATCCGCCGACCAGGCCATCGAGGCGTTGGCATTGCCGATGACCTCCGGCAGGAATTCACCGGTATGCGTGTCCAGGATACGGATCTCGTGGATGCGCCGGCTAAGTGTGTCTTCGGCGATCGCTGCGTAGCGGTGGTCGTCGCTCATCGCCAGGTTACCCAGGTTGTAGTAATCGTGTCCGTCGGCGCGCTGGTTGCCGTCCACCAGGATTTCTTCTTCGGCTTCCATACTGCCTTTCCGGCGGGCATGGATGGCATAGTCCTTGCCCGGCACGTAGCGATAGTAGTACCACCAGCCGTCTTTTTCGTAAGGCACGCTGGATTCATCGGGATCGAGACGGCCGACCATCTCCTGGTACAGGGTTTCCTGCAGGGACTCGGTGGGTTTCATGACCTCTTCAAAATATGTGTTTTCAGCTTCCAGGTATGCCAGCACTTCCGTGTCAGAGCGATCATCATCTCGTAGCCAGTAGTAGTCATCGACCCGCGTAATGCCGTGCAGGGTCATTTCATGGGGACGTTTTTCGGGCATGGGTTCCTCCATCGCTATCGCGGAGCGTGTGTCCGTGACGGCAATAGCCTGTTCGGGTGCATTCGCCCCGGCTGATGGTTCCTCAGATTTCTGACAGGCGGTAAGGCTGAGCAGCAAAGCGCCCAGCAAAATAGGTTTGATCATGAATCGTCCTCTTGGCAAATGATCCCAGGGAAAAATATCCCGCCAGTCTACACGCCGCGGCACGTGTTTGTCCTTTAAGTTCCCGTATGAGCCGTTCTCGTAGATTAGCGACCTCCTCAGCCTGACGCCGTAATGCTCCAGCTTGCGGAACGGGGCTGATTTCTGTGCGCTTTGGTTGTTGACTGAGATCAGCAAGTGCTGAGAGCAAGCGCGCCAACTCGTGAATCTCTGGCTATGCTGAATGGATGCTCCAGGAGTTTGGACAGTCTCTGTATATTGCCGAGGGACCCACTGTCTCCTTTTACGGCTTCCCTTACCCTACGCGAATGGCGGTTGCCAGGCTGTCCGACGGTAGTGCCTGGGTCTGGTCGCCTGTTGCCTTGAGTGATGATCTTGCCGATTCGGTCGAGTCCGTTGGACCGGTTCGCTTCATCGTCTCGCCCAACAAGATTCATCACCTGTTTCTCTCCGAGTGGGCAAGCCGCTGGCCAGATGCGAGGCTATATGCGCCGCCTGGTCTGGCGAAAAGAAAGCCTGAGCTGAAATTTGACGCTGAACTTGGCGACACAGCCGACCCTGCCTGGGCGGCCGACATCGATCAGGTTATTTTCCATGGCTCGATAGCGATGAAGGAGGTCGTCTTCTTTCATCGCCAATCCCGCTGTGCGATCGTTTGTGACCTGATTCAGCGCCATGGCGAAGCGGGCATGACCGGCTGGAGAGGCTGGCTGATGCGGCTGGACAGCCTGGTCGGAGAACATGGAAGCACGCCACGTGAGTGGCGGGCCAGTTTTGTCGGGAGGAAAGCCGCCCGATCTGCCCGTGAAAAACTGTTGTCCTGGAATCCGGAACGCTTGATGATCGCACACGGTGAATGCGCGCAGACCGGGGCGAGCGAAATCATCGCAGATTCATTGAGCTGGATGTAAGAACACATTGTGATGTCGTGGTTGATCAAAGTGCCTGGTTCTTTTCGGGGCAATGCTCACCAGTTAAAGTCGAACATTCACTGAAAGGAATTTGATCACGTGACTTCGAAGAGGGAACAGATTCAGAAGCTTCTCAATGGCATCGAGACTGGTGAAGATAAACCCGCGTGTCACTTTCGTGCGCGTATTCGAGGATGACAAAGCTGTCGAGCATTGGGATAACAACCAGACGAAGCAGCCGCCCAACCCTTCAGGTCACGACATGCTGGATGACGAGACAACCATAACCGATATTGACAAGACCGAGGTCAATCGGGAGTTCGTGCGCAAGTTCGCAACTCGGGTGCTCCGTGCTTCACCCATTGCTGTTCTTCTTTCGGGAATTGTGCTGGTCCTGTCGCAGAGTGCCTGCGTATCCACTCCCAGCGTACCCTATTCCCAGGAGCTTGCGCCCCTCGTAATCGGCGATCCGGACAATGGCGACCTGCATGACGGGCGCGCGCGATTCCGTGAGATCTTTTGCGCCGTTAACGCCGACCATGGCAAGGACCTGCCGGACTACAGACCCTGCAACGAGACGTTGGTTGAGGTTGGTGTCGAGCCGCCTCCGAGCGGGTTGCCCGTGCCTCTATCTCACAGCAAGGCGGACTACCTTGTGCTGTTGGTGCCGGGGCTTGGCTACCCATGCATCAAGGCGTGGTTGGACCATGACTTCTCTGCGCCGAAGCACGTGGCGGAACATGGTTACCAGGTCGAGTTACTCGAGGTGGGCGGCCTTGCGAGCACGACGGCCAACGCACAGCAGATCCGGAATTTCATCCGTGCGCTGCCGGCAGACGAGGCAGATCGCCAGTTGATTCTGATTGGTCACTCAAAAGGAGCGCCGGATATCCTGGAGGCCCTGGTCCTTTACCCCAAGGTGACCGAGAAAGTCGTGGCGGTTGTTTCTTACGCCGGCGCAGTCGGCGGCTCACCGCTGGCTAACGACGCCAGGCAGTCGTATCTGAAGCTGATGACCAAGTTACCCCGCTCGGAATGCGATGAAGAAGATGGCGGCGCGCTACAAAGCCTGAAACCGGCGGTCCGGCGAACGTGGCTGGAACGGAATGAACTGCCGCAAAACATCCGCTACTACTCGGTAGTGGCTTTTCCCGAACCGGGACGCATTTCACGGGGCCTCAAGCCCAGCTGGCGGAAATTGGGCGAACTCGCTGATGCCCGCAACGACAGTCAGCTGGTCTTTTATGACCAGGTGATACCGGGCTCCAGCATCGTGGCCTTTGCCAATGCGGATCACTGGGCTATGGCGGTGCCAGTAGCGCGACAGCATCGGTTCGCTTCTTTGACCTTCGCCTCGCACAACGACTTTCCCCGTGAGGTCATGCTGGAAGCCTTGTTGCGGTTTATCGAGGCGGACCTGTCAGAATTGGACCCATGAAAAGGGTCCCAGGAATCAAACGCGATATTTGACGAATTAAATCAGGGTGCCATTCCTGGAGTGGTTACGACTGTTTTCGGGTAGGGCACGGAACCTGGTCAAGATCACTATTACAATTGCAAAATGCCAGGAAATGAGAATCAGCTACACTGCTCGTTTTACTTACAAAAGTAGGATTTGTTCATGAAGAGTTTTTGTTCGACGCTCAGGCA
>JARFQZ010000280.1 GCA_029287515.1 Lysobacterales bacterium | reverse complement strand
TTGGTCTCGTGTTTCAGGTAAAGCAGGGTATCGAGCACCGGCTGCAGGTGACCGCCACACAGTTTGTAGTAGAAACTGTCAGAAAATGACTTCAGATCGATGTTGGCGGCATCCATCAACTCAAAAAACTCGCGGCGAGGTTCGGCGCAGACATAGCCGGCGGTCACTGCCACGGTTTTGATGCCCCGTTGCCGGCAGGCACGGGCCGTGTCCACGGCGTATTCCAGGAAGATGACCGGGTCGTTATAGGTGAAGGCCACGCTGCGGCAGCCCGTGGCTACGGCGGCATCGGCGATCGCTTCGGGTGAGGCGCGGTCCTGTAAACGGTCGAATTCACGTGACTTTGAAATATCCCAGTTCTGGCAGAACTTACAGGCCAGGTTGCAGCCGGCGGTGCCGAACGACAACACCGGTGTCCCGGGCAGGAAATGATTGAGCGGCTTTTTCTCGATCGGGTCGATGCAGAATCCACTGGAGCGGCCGTAAGTGGTCAGCAGGATCTGGTCATTCATGCGCCCGCGCACAAAACACAGGCCGCGCTGGCCTTCACGCAGCTTGCAATAGCGGGGGCATAGATCGCATTGCAGGCGGCCGTCTTCCAGTGGATGCCAGTAGCGGCCGGGTACACCTTCTATCCGGCCGGTGTCTTCCACAGCTGCAACTTGTTGAGCCATATCAAATTCTTTCAGCGATTGGCCACTCTTCCCAGCTTAACAGCACTATACTTAAGGTGACATGACCCAGGTACGCGAAGCGGCGGTTGCCGGGCTGTTTTACCCGGCGGATGCGGGCGAGCTGAGCGAAACGGTGAGGTCACTGCTCAGTAGTGGGCAGCCTGCCGGATCAGCTCCCAGGGCCCTGATCGTGCCCCATGCGGGCTATGTCTATTCGGGGGCGGTCGCTGCAACGGCATACGCCACTCTGATCCCCTTTGCGGATTGTTACCGCCGGGTCGTCCTGTTGGGACCCAGCCACCGGGTGCCCTTGTCCGGCCTGGCTTCGAGCTCCGCTGATGCGTTCCGGACCCCGCTGGGTGATGTGCCCCTGAACCAGGCGCTCATTGCTTCGCTGGACTTTCCCTGCGTAACCATATCCGCCGAAGCGCATCGGCTGGAACACAGCCTCGAGGTTCAGCTCCCGTTTCTGCAGACGGTGTTGAACGAATTCACCCTGGTGCCGTTGGTCGTTGGCGACACTGCGCCGGAAAATGTGGCCGCAGTGATCGACGCACTCTGGAATGAGCCCGGCACATTGTTTGTCGTCAGTTCCGATCTGAGCCATTACCTGCCATATACGAATGCACGGCGACGTGACAAGGCTACTCGCAGCGCTATTGAACAGCTGGATTCCGGGCGCATCAGCCATGCCGACGCCTGCGGTGCAACTGCGGTGGCCGGCCTGTTGATCGTTGCTGCGCACCACAACCTGGCGGTCAGGACGCTCGACCTG
This sequence comes from Lysobacterales bacterium, assembly GCA_029287515.1. Lineage (GTDB taxonomy): Bacteria > Pseudomonadota > Gammaproteobacteria > Xanthomonadales > SZUA-36 > JAHEFT01. Next base: position 2,552 of record JARFQZ010000280.1, on the reverse strand, counting down.
AGAAATTCCGGGGATACCGCCGGGAGCAAAGGCCAGGTCGTCGGCTATGGGTCATGGGTGTTCGAGGAGGACAAGTCATGCGAACTGGCAGCCTGAGTCCACTGTTGATCGCTTTATTGCTGTTTTCCCCGGCTGACGTCGATGCAACCAGCTATGCAAAGGAACGTGCCGCCCTGGTTGAAGAAGTCCGGATCTGGGGAAAACGCGATCCGCCACCGGGCAGGCGGTCTTTTGATGAAAAGGTGCTGTCGGCATTGAACGAGGTCAGAAGGCATGAGTTCGTACCCCGCAATGCCAGGGACGAGGCCTATGCGAATCATCCTCTGCCGATAGGGCACGGCCAGACCATCTCGCAGCCCTATATCGTTGCGCTGATGACCGATTTGGTCGAACCCAAGGAAGACGACGTGGTCCTGGAAATCGGAACAGGGTCCGGATACCAGGCGGCCGTTCTGGCGAAGCTGGTGAAAAAGGTCTACAGCATTGAAATCATTGAACCCCTGGCCAAGTCAGTTTCCGAGCGGCTGGACCGGCTCGGCTATGGAAACGTGGAGACCCGGCTCGGAGACGGTTACTACGGTTGGGAAGAACACGCACCGTTCGACGCGATTGTGGTTACGGCAGCGGCGAGTCATGTACCGCCACCATTGATCCAGCAACTGAAACCGGGTGGGCGAATGGTTATACCGGTTGGCGGTCGCTTCATGTTGCAGTACCTGCTTTTAATTGAAAAGAACAATGACGGGGAAATTATTACCCGGCAGATAACTGCCGTGCGTTTCGTTCCGCTTACCGGCCGGCACTGAAATGGGCAAGGGGCGGTCGCAAGGTTTTCTGCTGACGCCTGTTTTCCTGGTTTCCGCTGCAGCGATCGCTTACGAAATACTGCTGGTGCGACTGCTGTCGATCATCCAGTGGCACCATTTTGCCTGGATGATCATCAGCCTGGCGCTGCTGGGTTACGGCATCAGCGGTACTGTGATCGCACTGGCGCGCCGCTGGCTGGAGCCACGCTTTGACCTCGCATTCTCCACCAGCGCGCTGCTGTTCAGCATCTCGTTGGTTACCTGTTTCCTGCTGGGGCAGATGCTGCCTTTCAACGCGCTGGAGATTGTCTGGAATCCGAGGCAGTTCATTTACCTTGGGCTCCTGTACCTGGTGTTCATGGTGCCGTTCGTTTTTGCAGCGTCCTGTATAGGCCTGGCATTCACCTGTCGCAGCCAACAGGTGGGCAACATTTACTTTGCAGACCTGGTGGGGGCCGGCTGCGGGGCGCTGGCGCTGATAGCGGTCCTGTTCATTCTGCAGCCCCAACAGGCGCTGGTCGTGCTGTCGGCAACGGCACTTGCCGCTTCTGCTGGATTTATCTGGTCCCTCAAGTTGCGACCGTCGCCTGCAGGACGGGTGATCCGGGTGGGCCAGTTGGCCTGGTTGTTGGCGCTGGTAATGTTGTATCCGGCTGATCGCATCGAGCTGAGAATCTCGGAGTTCAAAGGGCTGAGCCAGGCGTTGCAGGTAAGCGGGGCAAGCGTGTTGGCCGAGTCGTCGAGTCCGCTGGGACAGCTGACCGTGGTAGAGAGTCCGGTCGTGCCGTTTCGTCACGTGCCGGGCCTCAGCATGCGCAGCAGCCAGGTGCCTCCTGACCAGCTTGCGGTATTCACGGACGGCGACGGCATCAGCGCGATAACGCGGGTAGAAGGATCTCCCGAAGAAATGGACTGGCTGGGAGAAATACCGCCCGCCTTGCCGTACAGCCTGCTCGAGCGGCCAAAAGTGCTGATAATGGGCGCCGGCGCAGGCTCCGATGTCCTGCTGGCACTGCATCATGGCGCTGAACACGTGGATGCAGTGGAGTTGAATCCGCAAATGGTCGAACTGCTGCGTGGCCGATACGCCGCGTATTCAGGCAGCTTGTTTGAATACGAACGAGTAAGCGTTCATGTTTCCGAGGCGCGCGGATTCGTGACGCGCAGTGACCTGAACTATGACCTGATACAGGTCGGCCTTCTGGATTCTTTCGCGGTTTCAGGTTCCGGCGTGCAATCCCTCAACGAGAGCTACCTGTACACGGTAGAAGCGATGCAGACGTACCTGCAGCATCTTGAACCGGGCGGAATGCTGTCGATCACGCGCTGGCTGAAAGTACCGCCGCGTGACAGCCTGAAGCTGGTGTCCACGCTGCTCAAAGCGATGCGGCTGAACGGCGCGGCCCGGCCGGAAAGACAGCTGGCGGTCATCCGCAGCTGGAACACGGTAACGCTGCTGGCGAGGAATGGTGAATTCACCGGAGAGGAAGTTTCGGCCATTCGGGCGTTTGCCCGCCAGAAATCGTTCGACACTGCCTGGTACCCATCAATGCCGGCGGATGAGGCCAACCGTTTCAACCGCCTCGAGCAACCCTGGCTCTACCAGGGCATCGTTGCACTGACAGGCGAAAATGCCGCCCGGTTCATGGACGACTACAAGTTTCAGATCGGCGCTGCAACTGACGACAGGCCGTATTTTTTCCATTTTTTCAAATGGCGAGTCCTCGGCGAAGTACTGGAGTTGCG
>JARFQZ010000220.1 GCA_029287515.1 Lysobacterales bacterium | reverse complement strand
CCGGAAAGTACTCAGGGCGGCTGTACGCGGTTAATCCCGGCTATGAATCGGTGCTGGGCGTGCCTTGTTATCCGGATCTTGAGTCTTTGCCGGAGACGGTGGAGCACGTGGTGCTTACGCTGGGGGATGCTCGCATCGAGGGGGCTCTGGATGCGGTTATCGCTCATGGCGCCACTGCGGCTACGATGATGTCAACGCTGGTGCTGGCGGAAGATAGCGAGCCGCTGTTGCGTGACCGGGTCGAGGCCAAAATCAAGGCCTCGGGGCTGCTCGTTTGCGGCGCGAACGGGATGGGGTTCTACAACTGCCAGGACGGTGTCTGGGTGTGTGGCTTCGACACGCGTGATAACCATGTCCGCGGCGGTAACGTCACGCTGATCAGCCATTCCGGTTCCGGCATGGCGGGCATCATGGACTGCGAGGAGCGCATTGATTTCAACCTGGCGGTGTCCACCGGTCAGGAACTCAGCGTTCGCATGGACCAGTACATGGACTGGGCGCTTGAACAGGAAGGCACCCGCGCCATTGGTCTCTTCATGGAGACGGCGCGCAGCCCGGAGGGAATGATCGCGGCGTTCGAAAAGGCCAATGACAAGGACATTCCCATTGTTGTGTTGAAAGTGGGCCGGACCGAACTTGCAGCCCGGCTGGCGGTATCCCACTCGGGCGCCATCGCCGGCCGCGACGATACTTACCAGGCGTTGTTCGACCGTTACGGTGTGCAGCGCGTGAATGATATGGATGAGCTGGCGACCGCGCTGATCATGTTCGCACAACCGCATCCCGTCGCAGACGGTTCGCTGGTCAGCATCCACGATTCGGGCGGTGAGCGGCAATTGATGATTGACCTGGCCGACGAAATGGGAGTGCCGCTTGCGCGCATCGAGCCCCGAACAGAGGCCAAACTGGTGGATCTGCTCGACCCCGGGCTGCCGCCGGTCAATCCGCTGGATGCCTGGGGCGCCGGCGGCCCGGGCGCGGACAAGATCATGGAAGACTGCCTGGCTGCCATGATGAGCGACGACAACGCCGCCATCGGCGCCGTGATCCATGACCGCGGACCGCTGAGCAGCCTGTATGACGAATACTTTGACTACATGCGGATCGGCCACGGAGTCTCGGGTAAACCGGTGTTCCTGGTTTCCAACCGCCAGGGTACAGGGACGGATGCCAGGGCGGTGGCAATAACCCGGGAGGGCTTCCCGGTACTGGACGGTTTGAGGCCCTTCCTTGCAGGCGCCCGCTGCCTGTTTGATTACCGGGATTTTCGATCGAGGCACATCACTGCACGCCCCGCCCCGGACGCGGATGTCGCTTCACGCTGGCGGTCGAGGCTGGCCACCGGGGACACACTCGAAGAATATGAATCCACCCGACTGCTGAACGACTTTGGTTTTCCGGTCAATCCTGCTGAGCTGGTAGATTCTGAGGAAGCCCTGCTCGATGCTGCTGAGCGGTTTGGCTATCCGTTGGTCCTGAAAACCGCTGAGCCGGGCATCCTGCACAAGACGGACTGTGGCGGGGTGGTTCTGAACATTGAAACGGGGGAGCAGTTGCTGAATGCTTACGATGACCTGACAGTGCGCCTCGGGCCGCAGGTCATGCTCTGCCCCATGCTGCAGGTCAGCGGAGTTGAAATGGTGCTTGGCCTGGTCCGCGATGAACAGTTCGGTCCGCTGGTGATGCTGGGCTTTGGCGGCGTCAACGTGGAGACCATTCGCGATGTGGCGTATGCCCTTCCGCCTTTCGACCGGAGTGAAGCGATGCGCTTGCTCGATGGCCTGCAATTGCGCTCCCTGCTGGACGGATTACGCGATCGGCCGGCCGTGGATATCAGCGCTTTTTGCGCTGCGGCGGAACGTTTTTCCATGATGGCTGCCGTGCTTGGAAACACGGTGAACGAGATCGACGTCAACCCCGTGATCGTCCATCCGGACGGATGTATCGCAGTCGACGCCCTGGTCATTGGGCACGCAACCGGATCGTGATAATGTGGAATTATTCCTGACGCCTGCGCCTCCAAAGGAACTGCCATGAAATTTGAAACCATTAAGTACGAAAAAGACGGCCCGCTTGCCTGGATCACCCTGAACCGGCCAGAAAAACTCAACGCGATCAGCCAGACCATGGCAGCGGAAATACTGCTCGCCACAGACAAGGCCCAATGCGATGACGAAGTGAGCGTGATCCTGGTCAAGGGTGAAGGCCGGGCCTTTTCCGCCGGCTTCGACCTGGAACCCGAACCCGAGGAAGAACAGGATGAAGATGAAAAACTGCAGGCGCTGAAACTCGAACTGCACCACGATTTCGACATGATCATGCGCTTCTGGCACAGCCCCAAACCCACCATTGCCGCGGTGCACACCTACTGCCTTGGCGGCGCGATGGAGCTGGCTGTTGCCTGTGACCTCACGATTGCAGCCGCCGGCTGTCGCTTTGGCGAGCCGGAAGTGAAGTTTGGCAGCGGTGCGGTAGCCATGATTCTGCCCTATATCTGCGGCCCCAAACGCGCCAAGGAGATCCTGTTGACAGGCAACGACCGGATCAGCGCCGAACAGGCCGAGGCCTGGGGCCTGATCAACCGGGTAGTCCGGCCTGAAAACCTGGAGATCCGGGCCCGTGAACTGGCACTCGAAATTGCCCGCAATGACCAACACGCGGTACGTATCACCAAGCAGGCGATCAACAAGACCTACGAATTCGGCAAGATGCGCAACGCCTTGAAACACGCCCTGGAACTCGATATCGCGATCGAAACCACCGAAACCGAGGAGTCCCGCCGCTTCAACGAAATCCTTCGCAAGGAAGGCGCAAAAGCCGCCATCGACTGGCGCGACCGGCAGATGGGATACACCGGACAGGTCAAGCGCCATGACATCGGGTGATCTGAAAGCGGAACTCGACCGCTACCTCGCCGAATACCCGGAGACGCGGTTCATGGAGCCGCTGATCACCGACATGAACGGCATTTTGCGGGGCAAGCGAGTCGGCGTGGAAGAACTGGGCAAGGCGTTCAAAAACGGCGTCAACATGTGCGCCGCGACCACCATCCTGGACACGCTTGGCAATACCTTCAACAACGTACCCTATGGCCTGAACGACGGCGACCCGGACGCCAAGGCTTTTGCCGTCCCGGGCAGCCTGGCGCCGGTGCCCTGGGCGAGCCTGCCGACGGCGCAGGTACTGCTTGAACTGGTCGAACTGGATGGCAGCCCCAACGAGAACGACCCGCGAAATGTGCTGCGCAGAGCCATGCAGCCGCTGTACGACATGGGGTTGAGGCCGGTCCTTGCGACTGAGCTGGAATTTTACCTTGTCGAATACGACGGTCAGCAGTTCCAGCCGCGGTGCCCCCGTATTCCTGGTTCCGATCTGCGGCAACCGGGGATGCAGTACGAAGTGATGGAGGACCTGTACGAGATCGATGATTTCCTGATGGATCTGAATGCCATCTGCAAGATTCAGAACATCCCGGTCGGCGCCGCGCTGTCCGAATTTTCACCCGGCCAGTTCGAAGTGAACCTGCACCACGTCGAGGACCCGGTGCTGGCCTGCGACCACGCCGTATTGCTCAAACGCGCCGTCAAGGCCGCGGCGAGGAAACACGACCTGGCCGCCACGTTCATGGCCAAGCCCTTCGCCGACACGGCCGGCAGCGGCATGCACGTGCACGTGAGCCTGTTGGACCAGGACGGGAACAACGTTTTTTCGGGGAAGAGCGCCGATGGAGATTTTTCCGACACGCTGCGCCACGCCATCGGCGGTTTGGGTGAAGCCATGCCGGAAAGCGTTGCATTATTCGCACCCAACGCCAACTCCTACCGCCGCCACGCGCCCGGCAACTTCGTTCCCGCCGCCCCGGAATGGGGCCCCAACCACCGCGGCGTGGCCTTACGCCTGCCGTTGGCCGGTCCGCAAAACAAGCGTTTCGAACACCGTGTCGCCGGCGCGGATGCCAATCCGTACTTCGTCGTGTCCGCCATCCTGGCGGGCATCCATCACGGCATTTCAAACAAGGTCGAGCCCAGGCCGATGACACCGGAACGGGCGAAGCTGGAATACCGGATGGAAATTCCGACCCGCTGGCCGCGGGCCCTGGATGCTTTCGATGCAGGGAACATTCTGCCCCGCTACCTGGGAGAGAGCTACCACAAGCTCTACTCCGACTGCCGTCGCGAAGAAGAAGCGAATTACAACGCGGAAATCCCTGCCAAGGATTTCGAGTGGTTTATGCGGGCTGTGTAGAGCTCAACGGCCAGCTTCATTCCCCCATCACCAGGGTCGATTACTCTGTCGTCAATGACGCGGCAAAGGCGCTGCGGCCATCCTGGTCAACACGTATTTCGATCAGGAAGGCATCCATGGAGCCATGCTGCTCATCAATTTTCGCGTAAAAGGCTTCCAGCATCTCCGGTTGTACCCCCACGATCGGAAACCAGGCATCCAGGCTGCCAGGGTTATGATGGCAATGTATACCCGCTTTATGAGCCTCGCAGACAGTCTCCGCATGGGTACTTCTCCCCGGTTGCTGGTGAAAACTCAGACTGCATCATAAGGCAATGGGCTGGTCCTTTGGAGATCCCAACTCCGATCGCATAGGTGATGCAAAACGACAACGCTTGCGTTTTCACCGCAAATCATTTCAGGCGGCGGACAGAGTTCAACCCTGTATTCCGAATCTTTTTCACTGATGAGCATGCCAAGAGCAACTTCGCCACGTTCGGCAGCCTCTGTCGCAAATTTTGCGAAACTGATTTTCATATCGGTTGAACCCTGGTAGTCACTGGCTTCGCGAATGGAAATACGTGCATCAGCGCCGGGCATGAAAAGCGCAGAAAAAACCGAGTTCAGCTCTCTTCTCAACACAACGTGACTTTGCAGGTAACCGAGAACGCGGGGCCTGACCAGAACGAGGTCGCCGTTACGCGGGGACTGCAGCGTGCTGGAAACGTGCGCCATCTCGGCGATGATACCGGGCGTGGCCGTCCCGGAGTCGAACCTTGTTTCGAATTCGGACAGCAGGAGTTCATAACAGACTATCGTTCGCGCATCACTTTCTTCAGCACTCCTGGAAGCGCGGCTCGCCAGCAAAAGGACAGAATCCAGTTTTTCAAATCCCAGGTTCTCAATGACACCTGGTGTCGTCAGGTCGGCCTCGATGTGCCTGATGGTGAGGCGGGCCGGATCGAAAGACTGCCAGCGCAGAGTGTTCTCGCGATCCGGAATGGAAATGCGGGATACGACCGTGATGTCGACTGACTGGAAACCCGAATCAAGCAACTGTTCGATCAGGATCAGGACTCTCCGGCTCCATCCCACGACCATTAGTTTGAGTATTCCCAGCGCTGGGCTGGTTTCAGCGGCATCGTTAAATACGGGCCTGGGTGCTGAACGCCTCTCCGGGGATGGAAGACAGTCAGCGTAACTGCGAGAGATGAACACAAGCCGATCCGATTCACGCAGCGTGAAGTCAGGCGGAGGGCTTAAAAAAGTAATGTTCTCATCGTCTTCCACGCGAATGGCACCGAGAACGACGGCTTTTTCAAACCGGGCATTCAGTGCATTGGGGTGCTGGCCTGAGAATTCCGGAAATGCGCGAACATGAGGCGAACAACCGTCATTGTAAGTCAGCAGTTCCGTAAACACGTGCATCAGTCTCGGGTCGCGAATCGACTGCGCCAGAAGCTGCGCCACGACAGCGTCGCCTGTAACCACCTCCATGTCTTCTTGCAGCGTCCGGTTTACGAAAGTTTTCTTGCGCGGATCGAATACTTCAGCGGTGATTGCCGGCCCGCTGCCTGGCGTCCGGGTTGACAAGATCACCCCAAGGTTCATCAGGATTTTTACCGCTCGCGCATCCGAGGACCCGGTATCACCAAAACTGAATTCATCGCCGGGAATGATAACTGCCGCAGCTTCCGGCAGCCCGACCCGCTGCAGGTCCTCAGGTCGGGTCGGTGAGCCGGAGCGCAGATAGACCTGGCGGTTGCGCCAAACATCTGCCAGGTATTTTCTCAAACGCAATCTTCGTTGCGCATCGACATCTTCGGCGACCACCACGATGCGCAAACGGCGCTGGTCATGATTTTGCAGAAACCGTTCCAGGCGTCCCCTGGCCTGCAGCAACTGCCTGACGATCTCCGGTGTACGACTGGTCCAGCCCAGGACGACCACGTGGCCCCGCAGGGCTATTGGGGACAGCCCCCTCTCGAACCGCGCCAGCGTGGAGCTCAGCCACTGGGTCATGATCGCAATCAGAGAGCCCATGAACAGGACATATCCAAGCACGGTCACGATGGTCGAGATTATCCTGAGAGCCAGGCCCTGGTCGTCACCCAGGTATCCCGGGTCGGTCAGTCTCAGGAAAGACCACCAAACGGCGTCAAAAAGGTTGTCAAAGAAATCCGTTGTCAGGAAGGCTGCAAGCCCGCCCATCACCGCGACGAGAACTATGATGCCGGCTACCAGCAGCAATTGATGGAAGGGGCCGCGCTGCAGCCAGCGTTCCAATTGAAACCGGATGAACTGGCTCATCGGATCAGCGCTCCTCTGAAGTTGCGGGAATGGCAGGGCTCACTTCCTGCTCAGCCTGTTCCAGTTTTAATACGCCGTCCATATGCACATCTCTTTGCGGGAACGCAATCACAACATCGTTTTCCCTGAACACACGGGTAATTTCGAATCTCAAAGCGCTGCGAACATCCCGCAGACTGCGCTCCGGCGTCGACTCGATCCAAAAAAACCCGTCGAATATCAGGGCGGAATCCCCAAAATCTTCGAAAACAACCGTCGGGGCAGGATCCTCGAGCACGTTCGGATTGCCGGCCATGATCTCATCCAGCAGGCGCCTGACCTTCTCGACATCGGTCCCGTACTGAACGCCGACACGCACATGGGTACGCAGATTCCGGTCGACAATGGTCCAGTTAACGACGGTATTCTCAAGCAACTGGCTGTTGGGGATCATCAGGCGAACTCCATCGAGGCGTCGGACGCGTGTGAAGCGCGTATTGATTGTTTCGACCGTACCCATCATGTCACCCAGTTCCAGGAAATCACAGATCCGTATCGGACGTTCCCACATCAGGATCCAGCCGCTGATGAAATTGTTAATGATGTTCTGGGCACCGAAGCCGACACCGATGGCGATAGCGCCCGTTATGAATGCGAATGCGGTCAGCGGAATGTTGAGCAGGTCCAGCGTGGTGATGACAAGTATCGAGATAAACAGCACATAGAATAGGCGCTGGATCAACTGGATGATGCTGGCATCCACTTTGCGTTGCTCCAGCCGGCTCTTCATTTTGCGCGCCGCCCAGCGGGCAAACCAGAACCCACTCAGAACGGTCAGCACTGCAATCAGGATTTCCAGGACGGGGATGCCGGCCCCGCCAAATGAAAGTACGGTCGTGTTTAGGATTTTGGATATCAGTTCCATCTCCCGTGCTCTACCTCAATCGATAAACATACAGTTCGTGAATTTCACGGTCGTAGCCCGGGTACAGCCCCTTGGGCATGCCCAGAACGATCCGTTTTCCGCGGTTGTTCAGCACGACCATCTCGTTACGGGCTTCGTCGAAATCCAGTCCTTCGATTTCGCCGGCCCGTTTGAATTCCGTGAATGTTTTGATTACACGGGCCTGGCCGGTGGAAGCCGCCGGATCAGCCGCGACCCGCCAAAGCCGGTCGGGCTCATTCGTTTCGGCATCTCCATCGTCTGCAGTGATGTACAGTTGCCCGGCATAAACCGCGATCCCCTGTTGCGA
>JARFQZ010000218.1 GCA_029287515.1 Lysobacterales bacterium | reverse complement strand
AAGTCCTCAATACGGATGCAGAAGGCCGGCTGGTGCTGTGTGACGCGATCACTTACTGCCAGCAATTCAATCCTGACGTCATCATCGACGTTGCAACGCTCACGGGCGCCTGCGTCGTTGCGCTGGGACACCATGCAACCGGGTTGATGAGTAACGACGACAAACTGGCCGAGGAATTGATCGAAGCCGGCCAGGCAATTGTCGACCGGGCCTGGAGACTTCCCATCTGGGAAGAATACCAGGCCCAGTTGGACACACCTTTTGCCGACATGAAAAACATCGGCGGAATGCCGGCCGGCGTATTGACGGCCGGTTGTTTTCTCTCGCGCTTTGCCGAGGACCAGCGCTGGGCCCACCTGGATGTTGCAGGCTCCGCCTGGAAGTGGGGCAGCAATGAAGGCGCGTCCGGCCGCCCCTCCGGTCTGCTGGCACAATTCCTGATGAACCGGGCCGGCTAAACAGCATGGGCGGGAACTGCCAGGTGGATTTCTACGTACTGGCCAGCCCTGCCCAGTCAGCACATCAGCTGGTTTGCAGGCTGGCGATGATGGCCTGGGAGCAGGGCCACCGGGTCGCTGTGATCGCCGCCGACCAGGGCGAAGCGGCTTCACTGGACGAAACCATGTGGGACTATCCGGCAGGACGCTTCCTGCCCCACCAAAGGGGCTGTTCGCCTGACAACACGCCGATATGTATCGACGTGAGCAGTACGGACATCACCCCGGACCGCGATGTCGTCATCAACCTGGCTGACGCCGTGGTGACAGACCCGTCCCGTTTCAGCCGGCTGCTCGAAATCGTCCCGGGGTCCGAAGAGGACCGGCAAGCCTCGCGCCAAAAATTCCGTGAGTATCGAAAATTGGGTCTCGAACCGGCCCACATCAAGATTGGGGAATAACCAGAAACATGGACAAGAGCTATAACCCTGTCGATATAGAACAACGCTGGTACCGTGAATGGGAAGAAAATTCCCGGTTCAAGCCCGCCGGTGGCAGCCACCCTTATTGCATCATGCTGCCGCCACCCAATGTGACCGGCAGCCTTCACATGGGCCATGCGTTCCAGGACACCATCATGGACACCCTGACGCGGTGGCAGCGTATGAAAGGCGCGGACACACTCTGGCAACCGGGCACCGATCATGCCGGCATTGCCACCCAGATGGTTGTTGAACGACAGCTGCTGGCTGAAGGAAAGTCGAGACACGACCTTGGGCGTGAGAAATTCGTGGAAGCCGTCTGGGACTGGAAGGCCCATTCCGGTGATACGATCAGCCGGCAAATGCGCAGGCTGGGAACCTCGGTCGACTGGTCCCGGCACCGGTTCACGATGGACGAGGAACTCTCCGCAGCCGTGCAGCTGGAATTCATCACCCTGTATGAAGAAGGCCTGATCTACCGCGGAAAGCGCCTGGTGAACTGGGACCCGGTGCTGCACACGGCACTGTCCGACCTGGAAGTCATTTCGACGGAGGAAAAAGGGCACATGTGGCACATCCGCTATCCGCGCTCGGACGGCCAGGGTCACCTGGTGGTGGCCACTACCCGACCGGAGACCCTGCTGGGTGACACCGCAGTAGCTGTCCACCCCGACGATGAAAGGTACCGGGACCTGGTTGGACAGGAACTGGAGCTGCCATTGACCGGCCGGACCATTCCGGTTATTGAGGATGAGTATGTCGATTCCGAATTCGGCTCCGGCTGCGTCAAGATCACGCCGGCGCATGACTTCAACGATTACGACATCGGCAAGCGGCATGATTTGCCGCTGATCAACGTGCTTGATATCGACGCCCGCCTCAATGAGAACGCCCCGGAAGCCTACCGGGGGCTGGACCGCTTCGAGGCCCGCGAACGGATCGTGGAAGACCTTGAAAAACTTGGCCTGCTGGAAAAAATCCAAGACCACTCGCTGATGATCCCCAGGGGAGACCGATCTCACGCCGTGGTGGAACCCTATTTAACCGACCAGTGGTATGTGAAAATCGCGCCCCTAGCGAAGCCCGCGATTGAAGCAGTGGAAGACGGCCGCATCAATTTTGTGCCGGCCAACTGGAGTAAAACCTATTTTGACTGGATGCACCGGATAGAAGACTGGTGCATCAGCCGTCAGCTGTGGTGGGGGCATCGAATCCCGGCCTGGTACGACCAGGAGGGCAACATCTATGTCGGTACCAGCGAGGAAGATGCGCGCCGGCGGGCACAACTGGGCGACGATGTAGAGCTCAGGCAGGATGACGATGTCCTCGATACGTGGTTTTCATCTGCCCTGTGGCCGTTTTCAACGCTGGGATGGCCTGAACAGACCGAGGCCCTGAAACGGTTTTACCCCACCAGCGTGCTGGTCACCGGCTTCGACATCATTTTCTTCTGGGTCGCCCGTATGATCATGATGGGTATCAAGTTCATGGGCGATGTGCCGTTCAAAACGGTCTATATTCACGGTCTGATCCGGGACGGCCACGGGCAGAAAATGTCAAAGTCCAAGGGCAACGTGCTCGACCCGATAGACCTGATCGACGGTGTGGACCTGGATACGCTGGTGCAGAAACGGACGACCGGCCTGATGCAGCCCCAGATGGCGCCGGCGATCGAAAAAGCAACCCGCAAGGAGTTCCCTGACGGCATCCCGCCTTATGGGACAGACGCCCTGAGGTTTACTTTCGCAGCCCTGGCCACAACGGGCCGCGATATCCGGTTCGACCTGGGCCGAATCGAAGGCTACCGGAACTTCTGCAATAAATTGTGGAATGCCGCACGTTTTGTTCTGATGCAAACAGAAGGCAAACGTGCTGCCCCGGATGCTGAACCCGGCCTGATCGACCGCTGGATCAGCTCACGGCTGAACCGGATGATCGCCGAGGTTGAAGAGCATTTCAGTGGCTATCGCCTGGATCTTGCGGCCCAGGCACTGTACGAGTTCATCTGGAACGAATATTGCGACTGGTACCTTGAATTCGCAAAAGCGAGTCTTCAGAGTGGTACGGAGGAACAACAGGCCACCACCCGCCACACCCTGCTGACGGTCCTGGAGGTCAGTCTCAGAACGCTCCACCCCATCATGCCCTTCATTACCGAGGAAATCTGGCAACGAGTGAAAGCACCGCTAAAGATCGAGGGCGACAGCATCATGCTCAGCGCCTTCCCCGAAGCCGGACTCCTGGATGAGGCCGCGGAATCGGACGTGGAATGGCTTAAGAAAGTCATCCAGGGCGTCAGGCGAATCCGGTCCGAACTGAACCTGCCGCCCTCAAAAGGCCTGGATGTCTGGTTCCAGGAGGGTGCAGAAAGCGACCGGACCCGGCAGCAACAGTTTGCGCCGGTTCTTTCCCAACTGGCGCGAATCCAGTCGGCCAGCTGGGTGGACAGCTCAGCCGATACGGCTCAGTGCGCCGTGGCCCTGGTCGGAGACCTGAAAATTCTGATCCCGCTGAAGGGCCTGGTCGATGTTGAAGAAGAGCTGGCGCGGCTGTCAAAACAACTTGACAGGGAAAATGCCGACCTGCGCAAGTCAGAGGGCAAACTCTCCAACAGCCGGTTTGTGGAAAACGCACCGCCGGCAGTCGTCGAGCAGGAGCGGGGAAGGCTGGTTGCCCATCGCGCAGCAGTGGAGAACCTGCACCAGCAAATCCGTCAGCTCGAAGCCCTGAAAGACTAGGGGAGCCTGCAAGCCCTGCTCAGGGATCGGCGAGGTCGAGCTTCATGACGAGGGCGTTTTCGCGACCCTCGTCGGAGCGGTAATAGCCAGGCCGTTCACCGACGATTTCGAATCCATTTCTCTGGTACAACCTGATTCCTGCCGGGTTGCTGGGGCGCACCTCCAGAAAGATACAGAAGCAATGTTGCATTCGCGCCAGCCTGATCGCATGATCCAGCATGATTTTTCCCAGACCCTGCCCCTGGTGCCCGGGCGCAATGCACAGGTTAAGAAGGTGGTTTTCTCCCGCGGCCTGGGTCTGAATACTGTACCCGACCAGGTCGGGCCCCAACTGCAGACCCCAGCAGTCATAACCGACCCGGAGGCAGTCCTCGAAAATTCCACGGGTCCACGGATAAGGATAGGCTGACAGCTCGATTTCGATGACACGGTCGAGGTCACCCGGATTCAACCGGCGAACCAAAGCGTGCAGAGTAGTCGGGTCGGCGCTCATCCGGCTCAACTCGCCGTTAATTCAGGCGGGACTGTGACATCTGTTCCCAGAACGCGTGCTTGGCGCTGCCACTTACCGCCAGTTCGCCGACAGCGCGGGTGACCAGGATGCTGGCCGAGTCGATAACGTTGGGCACTTCGCCCTTGCAGACCCGGTTGGCCAGCGCCGCGCCAAAAATAACAACGCGCGTGAACAGATGCTGGCCGACGGCTTCCTTCAACGGGGCATTCTCCTCCCGGCCGTCGGGATCCGGCCACGCCCAGACCACATCCTGGTCCAGGGCTCTTGCAATGTCACCTGCCAGCCGGTGGGCAGTCTCTTCAGGCGCCTGGCAGATCAACAGGGTCCGGCCGCTACCGGGCTGCAGGACGAGCCGATCGAGCGACCCGGGGGATGGCTTGACCGTCCAGACATCCAGACCGATTGCCTGCAGGTAGGCCCGGCGGCGAGCTTCCATCATGTTTCCGGGTGATCCTTTTTGGACAACCTGGCCTTCTGTGCTTTACGCCGGCTCCTGCGTTTTTTCCATTGCTGGCGACCCATGACGGTCATGACAAGACCGGAGGACACATAAATAAGACCGATAATCATCAGCACGGAAGGTGGATCTGCGGCCAGCAGAACGAATACCAGCACGACCAGGAAAAGAAAGCCCGTTGGAATCCGGTCACCCCTGGGCCAGGATTTGCCGCTGAAGTAGCGCACCCGCGAAAACATCAGCAAACCCAGCAAGACGGTTTCGAACCAAAGGAGCCAGCGCACCGTTTCGCCCGAGACCCCCTGGTCTGCGAAAAACCAGATAGTCGCTACCAGGGTTCCCGCTGCGGCCGGTGATGCCAGCCCCTGGAAATAACTTTTATCTTCGGTTGAAGCCTGGGTATTGAACCTGGCCAGCCGCAGGGCGGCGCAGGCGGCAAACAGGAATGCAGCCAGCCAGCCAAGCTTGCCCGCAAACGGGCTGATCTCGCTCATGCTGGCCAGTGACCAGTTGAATGCGAGCAGGGCCGGAGCCAGCCCAAACGAAATCAGGTCAGACAGGCTGTCGTATTGCACCCCGAATTCGCTCTGGGTATTGGTGAGGCGGGCAACCCTGCCATCCAGTCCATCAAGCACACCGGCAACGACAACAGCAACCGCTCCTGCAATAAAGTGCCCGTTGATACCGGAGATGATCGAATAAAAACCCGCAAACATGGCGCCGGTTGTCAGTGCATTGGGCAGCAGAAACACTCCCTTGTGGACTTTTTTCTCACCCGGATCCATGGGGTTTCCTCTGTTTGATCATGCGGAAATGATAGCACCTGGGTGCCAGCCAAATAAGACAACTATCGGGCTACTATGTTATAAGAAAAGCTGGTTCATAGCAGGGATTGCCCATGAAACTGATCACCGCATTCAAACTTCTGTGCCTGACGGCGGCCTTGGCGGGCTCTGCAGGACTGACCCCAGCCTTCGCTACCGAAGTGTTCACATGGACGGACGAAGACGGCATCGTTCATTACAGTGACCGGCTCCCGGACAACGACAACGCCCGGCAAATCGACGTCCAGGAAGTCTACAAGCCGGGTACCGTTGAGCCACCCGCTCCAGCGTCCCAAGGCCAGGCCGAGCCGGGTGAGATCCCCCAGTCAGCAGCCCAGCAAAGACGCGAGCGCATGTCGAAGGAACGGGAAGAACGCCGTGAAGCACAGGCAGAAACCGATCGGATGTGTGCACTGCACCGGCAACGCCTCGAACAGATGGAGCCTGCCCGCCGTGTCTTCTATACCGATGAAGCGGGTGAGAGCGTGCGAATGGACGATGATCGGCGCATGGGCCTGATCGAGGAATCAAAGGAGTTCATCGCTAAAAATTGCGAGTAATCCTTCCTGCATGCAGGTAAAATTGCTGGTTTGACCAGACAGACAGAATTCGAATGAAAACCAGCAAATTCCACATCATGACGACCCGTGAAACCCCGGCAGACGCGGAGATCGTCAGTCACCAGTTAATGCTGCGCAGCGGCATGATCCGCAAACTGACGGCCGGTATTTACAGCTGGTCGCCCCTGGGCTGGCGGGTGCTGAAAAAAGTCGAATGCATCGTGCGGGAAGAAATGGACCGTGCCGGCTACCTCGAGATGCTGATGCCCGCGGTGCAGCCCGCTGAGCTGTGGAAGGAAACCGGGCGCTGGGATGATTTTGGCAGCCAGTTGCTGAAAATTCACGACCGGGCGGGGCGCGATTATGT
>JARFQZ010000195.1 GCA_029287515.1 Lysobacterales bacterium | reverse complement strand
GGGAATATACACAGAGGAACCGCAAGAAGCTTGAAGAGATGCAGAAGTAAAGCTCAATAAATAGAAAGAGGGGCCCGGCAGGGCCCCTCGGCTAATGAGGTTTTGCGAGCACGCGTACAGGTACGTCCAGCCCGAATTCGAAGGAATCGTAAAACAGGCGGTCAGCCGGGACACCGTGTTCGATGAACTCGCGCCGGGCGGTTTCAATCATGGCCGGCGGGCCGCTCATGTAGACATCGAAGCCGGACAGGTCGTCGTGATCGGCTATAACGGCTTCATGCACCAAACCCTGGAAGGTCTCAGCGCCGGCATTTTCGTCCGGTTCCGACACTGCGTTACGGTAGTGGATGTGATCGTGGCGGGTAGCCCACATCCTCGGTAACTGGTCCAGGTAAAGCTCCGCGACGCTCCTGGCGCCCCAGTAGAGGTGGATTTCACGCCGGTCATCGTGCTCCAGCAGGTTCTCGATCATCGACTTCAGCGGCGCAAAGCCGGTTCCGCCGCCCATCATGATCATCGGCCGCTCCGGCTGGTCGTTGCGGACAAAGAAATTTCCCTGCGGGCCTTCCAGGCGCATGATGTCCTTCACCTGCAGTTCATCGAAGACATAGCCCGTAAAGTCGCCACCATCCACGTGGCGGATGTGCAGTTCGATCTCGTTTTCCAGCGAGGGGCAACTGGCAATGGAAAACGCGCGGCGTTTGCCGCCGGAAACCAGTATGTCGATGTACTGGCCCGCCAGGAACTGTAGTCTCTGGGCCGCCGGAAGCTTCAGCCGCAGGCGAACCACGTTATCGGCCAGCAGGTCTTTCTCCACTACGCGAGCCGGAAACATACGGACCTGGATGTCACGGACCGCCTCGATCTCGCGGACTCGAATCTCCAGGTCTTCGACTGGTTCGGCCTGGCACATCAGCGCAAAACCCTCCGCGATGTCTTCATTTTCCAGCGCCAGTGGCGGGTGGAAAGGGTAGCGCACCTCGCCGCTTTCCAGTTTGCCCTTGCAACTGCCACAGGTGCCGTTTTTGCAGGAATAGGGCAGCATGACCCCCTGGCGCAACGCGGCGACCAGGATGTTTTCACCCTTGTTTACCTTGAAGGTTTTACCGCTGCTGACGATGGTGACTTCGAATTGCTTCACGCGTTTCTCCATTTAAGGCCGCACATTTTCGCTGATTAGTGGCCGCTGTGGTAGGCTTGCGCCGATTTCTTCTTCATCGTGGCTGAATTTTGAACCAGTACATCAGCCAGGCGCCTGTCAGCCTGGTCCAAATGAACAATAAGATCGGGGCGGGAATCGAGCGTGTGGTCGGCATACGGATCACCGCTGTCGGGCCTGATTTTATTTGTGGTGAAATGCCGGTGGACGAACGGACCCGGCAGCCGTTCGGTATTCTTCACGGCGGGGCATCCATTGTGCTGGCGGAAACGCTGGGCAGCTGGGCGTCCTACCTGGTGGTCTGCGATGACCCTTCGGCGAGGGTAGCGGGAATTGAGGTCAGTGGCAGCCACGTCCGGTCGGCCAGTTCAGGCGTGGTAACCGGCATCGCGCGTGCGGTCCGGCTGGGGCGCAGTTTGCATTTCTGGCGCATCGATGTGCGTGACCAGGAAGATAACCTGGTGTGTTCGGCAAAACTGACGGTCAAAGTTGACTCCGGTTCGGCGGCAAAGGACTGACCGGGACGTATTTATGGAAGGCATTCTGAAATTTCTGCGGCTTCTGTACCGGATTCCGCTGATGCTCCTGCACCTGTTGATCGGTACGCCCGTCACTGTGGCATGCCAGTATTCCTGGGGCCGTTCAACGATGATTGGCGGCGTTTCGCTGGCGGAGATCACGTCGCGCTGGTGGTCCTCGGTGATTTGCATCATTTTTGGTGTCAGGCGCCGCAAAAAAGGCGAATTTGTACCCGGTGCGCAACTGGTCGCCGCCAACCACATTTCCTTCCTGGACATCAGCGTGTTTCACAGTTTCGCCACCATGGGATTTGTCGCCAAGGCTGAAATTGACAGTTGGCCCCTGCTGGGCGGACTGGCGCGCGCGGGCCAGACGGTTTTCCATAAAAGGGGCAGTCATGATTCGGCGAGCGGCGTGGCAGCCGCAATGGTCGAGCGTCTCAATGAAGACAGGAGAGTCGCGATTTTTCCGGAGGGCGGTATCCTGCCCGGAACCGGTGTCAAACGGTTCCATGCACGCATGTTCGCCGCGGCCATTGATGCCGGCAAGCCGGTGCAACCCGTGATGATCCGATACCTGCGTGACGGCTCGCGTTATGACGACATCACGTTTTTGCCGGGAGAGCATTTTGCGGCCAATGTCTTCCGCCTGTTGATGCAGAAAACCTGTACTGCCGAGATTCATGTCCTGCCGTTGATCACACCGGATGGACTGCAGCGCAGAGAGCTTGCGGGCGAAGCGGAAAGCCGGGTGCGTGGGGCTTTCGAGTCGGAGGTTTCTGATGGCTGAGGCGTTCGCGGAATTTCGTGCGCCACTGGGCTTGCGCAGCGGGCACGTGCAATCCCTGATCAGCAGCAGCGCCATTCGCAGGCGAGTCGTGCTGCGACGGTCCGAGGAGTTGCGGAAGGTTGGACAGGTCTGGACGCTGGATGGTGGTGACGGGATCAGGCTGCAGGGCCTGTACTCAGCCCAGGCCGGTGAAAGCAGGGGCCTTGCAGTGTTACTGCACGGCTGGGAAGGCAGCGTCAATTCCAACTACGTGCTGGCCAACGGCGCCCGCCTGTACGCGAGCGGCTTCGATGTGTTCCGTCTGAACTTTCGCGACCACGGTGACACCCACCACCTCAATCACGAGATTTTCCACTCCTGCCGGCTGGATGAAGTGGTCCACGCCCTGCGTGACCTGCAGGACCGGCTTGGCGTGCAGCCCTGGTACCTGGCCGGGTACTCGCTGGGGGGGAATTTCTCGATGCGCGTTGCGCTGCAGGCAGAAAGGGCAGGGCTGCACATCGGCCACGTGGTCGCCGTCAACCCGGTCATCAATCCTCTGCATGCCATGGTTTCGATGGAAGAGGGTATCCGTTTTTACGAACGTTATTTTGAACGCAAATGGTCCCGGTCGCTGAGGGTCAAGAAGAAAGCCTTCCCTGACCTGTATGGGGAGGAAACGTGGCACGAGATCAAGGGCCTGCGGGAGCGCACGCATTACCTGGCCACGCGCCATGCGGGATTCCAGAGCGCCGAGGAGTATTTCGAGGGGTATTCCATTGCCGATGGGCGGTTGGCGCCGCTGGCGGTTCCCTCCACCATCCTGACCAGCGCGGATGACCCGGTGGTCCCCGTCGGGGACTTCGAAGATCTGCCCGATAATCCGAATCTCGAACTGATCGTGACGGAGCACGGCGGTCACTGCGGCTTCCTGAAGAACTGGAAGCTCGAGAGCATGGCGGAAGACCTGATCGCCGGCCGGTTCCTGTCGGCGGCTGCATGACGCTAATGCACCGTGTGGTGCATATTCTGCTTACCAGGGAAGTTCCGAGCCATCATAGTTGAAAAACTTCCCGTTGCTATCGGTGGTCAGGTTATCGATCACGCCGAGCATGCCGGAGACACTTTCAGTTTTGGACAAGGTAGCGCCGGCGCCGCCCATGTCGGTTCTGACCCAACCGGGGTGCATGACGATGTTGGTAAACCCCTCGGAAGCCAACTCGGAACTGACGATTTTATTGATCTGGTTCAGTGCGGTCTTACTGGTGCGATACGAGTAAAGGCCGCCAGTCGACAGCTCGATGCTGCCCAGTCGCGAAGTGATATTCACAATGGTTTTCCCTTCACCGGCCCGCAGGTTTGGCAGCAGCGCCTGGGTCACCCTGAGCGGGCCGAGGCTGTTGACCTGGAAGGAGCGTTCCATCACGTCAAAATCGAGCGTGTCCAGTGACGAATCTTCGCGGTTCAGCATACCGGCGTTATTGATCAAAAGATCTATGGCGACCCCGTCCAGACTTTGCGCCAGCGCCGCGACGCTGGCCGCATCCGTCACATCCAGTTGCTCCACGCGGGCTCCGGTGGCCTTTAGTTCCGTGGCTTTGGCCGGGCTTCGAGCGGTGCCGATCACATCAAAACCTTTCGCCTTGAGCTGCTGGACAAATTCCAGGCCAATGCCCCGGTTGGCGCCCGTAACCAGCACCACCCGGCCGTCGTCGGCGGACACGGTGAACGGAAGGGATACGATGAGTGTAAGGGCGAAGGCAAAAATACGTGATGTTTTCATGGTGTCTTTGGCTCGATTGTTGATTGAATTGACCTGGAGCGGGTGAAGGGAATCGAACCCTCATTCTCAG
>JARFQZ010000158.1 GCA_029287515.1 Lysobacterales bacterium | reverse complement strand
GCAGCGTCAGATGTGTATAAGAGACAGGGCTTATTGTTCCTGCGCTTTGGCAGCATCTTTGGGCCACGCAGCCTGGGCAGGCGCTGAATCAGCGTTTAAATCGTGCTTCGAGCGCTGCGACTGCAGGCAGAACCTTGCCTTCCACATATTCGAGGAATGCGCCGCCGCCGGTTGAAATATAGCTGATCCCATCAGTCACATTGAACTGGTCAATCGCAGCCAGGGTGTCACCACCGCCGGCAATGCTGTAGGCCGATGAACGTTCGATCGCCTCGGCAATCGCGCGCGTACCGGATGCGAAATTTTTGAACTCGAAAACGCCGACCGGCCCGTTCCAGATGACCGTTCCGGCGCCGGCGATGATCTCCGAATACTCGATCGCCGTCAGCGGGCCGATATCCAGGATCATTTCATCCGGACCGACCTCGTCGACATTCCGCACCAGCGGCTCGGCCTGATCCGAGAACTCCCGTGCGACGATAACGTCTCTGGGAATCGGAATGGAGCCGCCGCCGGCATGTGCTTTCTGAATCAGCCTTTGTGCTTCGTGGATCAGGTCCGGCTCGTACAGCGACTTGCCGACGTCATGGCCTGAAGCGGCAATGAAGGTATTGGCGATTCCTCCACCCACGATCAGCTCGTCCACCTTGTCGAGCAGGGTCTCGAGCACGCTCAGCTTGGTCGAAACTTTCGACCCGCCGACGATGGCCAGCATCGGCCGCTGGGGATTGCCCAGTGCCTTGCCCAGCGCATCGAGTTCGCCGCTGAGCAATGGGCCGGCGCAGGCCTGGGGCGCAAAACGGGTCACGCCTTCCGTCGATGCCTGGGCGCGGTGGGCGGTGCCGAAAGCGTCCATTACGAATACATCGCAAAGTGCCGCCATCGCGCGCGCGAGGTTCTCGTCGTTCTTTTTTTCACCCGGGTTGAAACGAACGTTCTCGCACAACACGATCTCTCCGGGCGCGACTTCCACTCCGTCCAGCCAATCATCCTGCAGGCGAACTTCCCGCCCCAGCAATTCACCGAGGCGATCAGCCACCGGTTGCATGGAAAATTCGGGATTGAATTCTCCCTCGACCGGCCTGCCGAGGTGGGACATGACCATGACGGCCGCGCCCTTGTCGAGCGCGGCCTTGATGGTCGGTAACGCAGCCCGTATCCGGGCATCGGAAGTCACCCTGCCTTCACTGACAGGGACATTGAGGTCTTCCCGGACCAGGACGCGCTTGCCGTCCAGGTCCAGGTTCTCCATGCGTAAGTAGCTCATAGTTCCTCAGGCATTCATCAATGCAATGGTGGTGTCCAGCATACGGCAGCTGAAGCCCCACTCGTTGTCATACCAGCTAAGCACTTTAACGAGGTTTCCTTCCATGACACGGGTCAGACCGGCGTCAAAAATTGAAGAATTCGGATTGTGATTGAAGTCACAGGAAACCAGGGGCTCGTCATTGTAAGCCAGCACACCGGCCATCGGACCGTCCGCCGCTGCTTTCACGATGCTGTTGATCTCTTCGATGCTGGTTGCGCGACTTGCCTTAAATACCAGGTCGACCACGGAAACGTTGATGGTCGGAACGCGCATGGAAAAACCGTCCAGTTTGCCGTTGAGTTCCGGCAGGACCAGGCCAACTGCCGCCGCCGCGCCCGTCTTGGTCGGGATCTGGCTCATGGTGGCCGAACGGGCTCGCCTCAGGTCCGAATGGAACACGTCGGTCAGCACCTGGTCGTTGGTGTAGGCGTGGATGGTGGTCATCAGGCCGCTTTCGATACCCACACCCTCATGCAGGACTTTCGCCAGCGGTGCAAGGCAGTTGGTAGTGCAGGAAGCATTGGAAATGACCTCGTCTGAAGCACTCAGACTGTCGTCGTTGACACCATAAACAATCGTGTTGTCCACCTGCTGACCCGGAGCCGAAACAATGACTTTCTTGGCGCCTGCTTCGATGTGCTTGCCGGCGGTTTCCTTGCTACGGAACAGGCCCGTGCATTCGTAAACAACGTCCACACCGAGCTCGGCCCACGGCAATTTGGCGGGATCGCGTTCGGCGAACACCTTGACCCGGTCACCATTGACAACCAGATCACCGCCATCGACAAGGACTTCATAGCCGAAAGTGCCGTGCGCGGTATCGTACTTGGTCAGGTGGGCATTGGTGTTCGCATCACCAAGGTCATTGATCGCGACAATATCGATTTTACCGTTCCAGCCGTACTCATGAATCGCGCGCATGATGTTACGGCCGATTCGCCCATATCCGTTGATAGCAACTTTGATTGTCATGGTGTTTCCTACTCCTTAAGTTTCTGGTTAATTTATTTATTCGCCGGCTGCCACTGAATCGCGGACAGCCTGGCTGACGTTTTCGACCGTCAGCCCATATTCCTTGAACAACTCTCCGGCCGGAGCCGATGCGCCAAACCGGTCCACGCCAATGATGCGTCCCTGCCCTCCCGCTATGGCAGCCCACCCGGCTGTTACGCCGGCTTCGACCACGACTCTTGCGGTCAGCGATGAGGGCAGCACGGACTCGCGATAGGATTCATCCTGGCTCATGAAGAGCCCGGGATTGGGCATTGACACGACTCGCACATTAACACCCTGAGATGACAGTTCTTTGGCAGCTGCCACGGCCAGGCCGACTTCGGACCCGGTCGCGATGATCGCAGCCTCTGCATTACCCGGTGCCTCTACGAGTACATAGCCACCGCGCGAGACGTTTTCAAGCTGAGCCGGGGTTCGCGGCTGGTGAGGCAAGCCCTGCCGGGTGAAAACGAGAACCGTGGGCTTATCGCTGCTCTCCAGGGCGCTCTTCCAGGCAACTGCGGATTCAACGGTATCGCAGGGGCGCCATACTTCCAGGTTGGGAATCAGTCTCAAGCTGGCAACGTGTTCGACCGGCTGGTGCGTGGGCCCGTCTTCGCCCAGCCCGATGGAATCATGCGTATAGACGTGAATATTGCGCACCGGCAATAGCGCCGACATTCGGACCGCATTTCTGGCGTAATCGGAAAACACCAGGAAAGTCGCATTGTAAGGAGTAAAACCACCGTGCAGGCCCAGACCATTACAGATTGCGGCCATGCCGAACTCCCGGACGCCGAAATAGACGTAGTTGCCATCTTCAGTGCCGTCATTCACATCCACGCTGCCGGACCAGATCGTATTGTTGGATCCTGCCAGGTCTGCCGAGCCGCCAATCAACTCGGGTAACAGGGGACCGAATTTGTTCAGGGCAATTTGCGAGGATTTGCGTGTTGCCACGTCTCCGCCAGCGGCTTGCAGCTCAGCGATGATTTTCGATGCTTCTTCCTCCCAATTTTCGGGCATGCCGCCAGCCATGCGCCGCTCGAATTCGGCTGCCAGTTCTGCGTGATTGCTGCGATAAGCCTCGAATTTCTCAGTCCATGCAGATTCAGCTGCTTCTCCAGCCTCGCGTGCGTCCCAGGCCGCCTTTATGTCTGCAGGAATAACGAAGGGCTCATGTTCCCAGCCCAGGTGATTCCGCGTTGCGGCGATTTCTTCCGCACCCAGCGGCGCGCCGTGAGTCGCCTCGGTCCCCTGCTTGTTCGGTGAGCCAAAGCCTATGACTGTGCGAGCGCATATCAGCGTGGGTCGCTCCGTCTCCGCACGCGCCGTATCGATGGCCTGCTGGATTTCTACCGGATCATGACCATCCACGCCGCGTATTACCTGCCAGCCATATGCCTCGAACCTCGCCGGGGTATCGTCGGTGAACCATCCCTCGACCTCGCCATCGATGGAGATACCATTGTCATCCCAGAAAGCGATCAGCTTGCCGAGTCCAAACCGGCCGGCCAGCGAGCAGACTTCGTGGGATATGCCTTCCATCATGCAGCCATCCCCGAGGAAAACCCAGGTGTGATGATCGACGATTTCGTGGCCGCCACGATTGAAACGATTGGCAAGCACTTTTTCCGCCAGCGCCATCCCCACGGCGTTGGCTATCCCCTGGCCCAGGGGGCCTGTAGTTGTCTCAACGCCAGGCGCTTCCCGGTACTCGGGATGGCCCGGGGTTTTCGAGTGGAGTTGCCGGAAATTGCGCAATTCCGACATTGGCAGGTCGTAACCGGTCAGATGCAGCAATGAATAGAGAAGCATCGAACCGTGGCCATTGGACAGCACAAAGCGGTCCCGGTCTGACCAGTCTGGATTGGCTGGATTGTGTTTGAGGTAATCTCTCCATAAAACTTCGGCTATATCAGCCATGCCCATTGGCATTCCGGGATGGCCGGAGTTTGCCTGCTGGACAGCATCCATGGAGAGTGCGCGTATCGCATTGGCGAGTTGAGTTCTGTTAGGCATCAGGGGGCACCGTTTATCGTCGGAAAAGATCAAACCAGGAAACAAAGGTCAACTATTGAATGTAGTTCAAATCAGACTTGCGGAGCAAGCCCC
>JARFQZ010000330.1 GCA_029287515.1 Lysobacterales bacterium | reverse complement strand
TGGATGATTGGCAGCGCGTTGTTCGTGATGTGGATGGTCAATCTCTACAATTTCATGGACGGCAGCAACGGGATGGCCGGCTTGCAGGGTATTTTCGGTTCCCTGGTGCTGGGCGTTCTTTTTTATCAGGCGGGAGATTCTGCCTTCGCCTGGCTGGCTTTCTCGCTGGGCGCCTGTTGCGCCGGTTTCCTGCCCTGGAACCTGGGGCGGGCGAGAGTGTTCATGGGCGATGTGGGCAGTCTTTCGCTGGGGTTTGTTTTTGCCGCCATGCTGCTCTACGGGGCCGGCACCGGCGCCTTCAGCATACCGGTTGCACTGATGGTCATGTTGTTGTTCCTGACCGATGCAAGCCTCACTCTCCTGAGGAGAGTAATCAGGGGAGAGCAGTGGTATAATGCGCACCGGCAACACCTGTATCAGAGGATGATTGTGCATGGTTTGACACACGGTCGCGTCGCCACGGTTTACCAGGCGATCAACCTGATACTGATACTGCCGGGGATCGTGATTGCCGCCAGGTTTCCGGCATTGGCCTGGGCTGTCGCCCTGGCCCTGACCCTGATTTTGATCCTGGGTTGGCATCTTTTGCTGAACAGGTACGAAGAGCCAGCCGAGGCAGGTTAGTGTTATGAATCTGATGCACATTCTGCGACATCCACGAGCTGCCGTGATTATTCACGACATGGTGATGGTCGGGCTGGCCTGGTTTGGCGCAGGGTGGATCATCTACGGCGCCGGTTTCTCCGGAATCATGGATTCAATCCCGCTTTTTGCCGAGCTGATGCTGGTGCTGGCGGCCCAGGGGATGGTGTTGTGGGCCACCGGTCTGTACAAGGGGCTGTGGCGGTTTGCGAGCTTCCCGGACCTGTGGAACATCGCGCGTGCGGCCATTTTCGGTACTCTTCTCATCCTTGCCGTCCTGACCGTGGTTTACGGTCTGGGCGTAAAACAGTTTCTCGGTTCCGTGGCCATTTACCCCGCCATGTTGTTCCTCGCGCTGGGTTTACCCCGGATGTGCTACCGTTTCTGGAAAGACTCCCACGTGCCTGTCAGGAGCGGCAGCGGCGCCGGTACGTCGCGTGCCCTGATCCTGGGTGCCGGGCGATCGGGTGCTTTGCTGGAGCGGGAACTGAGGCACCGGGGGGCTTTCGACGTCGTCGGCTTCCTGGATGATGACGACCGGCTGCGGGGCGCCCAGGTACACGGCATTCCCGTGCTGGGCGCGATTGACCAGTTACCCCGCGTCCGCCTCGAGACAGGGGCCGACATCGCCATTATCGCCATGCCCTCGGCGACCAACCAGCAAATGCAGCAGGTCGTCGAGATCTGCGAAAAGAGTGAAATAGAATTCCGTACGCTGCCGACCCTCAATGACCTCGGAAACAAGGCAACCCGGATTGACGACCTCAAGCGGGTGGCGATCGATGACCTGCTGGGCCGTGAGCCCATTTCGCTGGTCTGGGACTCCATCCGTGAGGGCCTGGCGGGTAAACGGGTCATGATTACCGGCGGGGGCGGCTCGATCGGCTCTGAGCTCTGCCGGCAGATTGCCAGGCTGAACCCTGTTGAACTGATCGTCGTGGATAACAGCGAATTCGCGCTGTACCGCATCGACCATGAACTGCGCAGTGATTTCCAGGACCTGATTTTTTACAGTGTGCTGGGTGATATCTGCGACTCGGCAACCGTGGAGAAAGTCGTCGGCGAATACAAGCCTGACATGATTTTTCACGCCGCCGCCTACAAGCATCTGCCGATCCTGCAAACCCAGATCCGGGAAGCGTTCCGCAATAATGTCCTGGGCACCATGAGGCTGGCCGAGGCCGCGGAACGGCACCAGGTCGGCACCTTTGTTCTGATCTCCACCGACAAGGCGGTCAACCCGGCGAACGTCATGGGCGCGACCAAGCGGGTCGCGGAAATGTACTGTCAGAACGTGGATGCGCGTTCCAGTACCTGCTTTATAACGGTGCGGTTCGGTAACGTGCTCAATTCGAACGGCAGCGTGGTTCCGCTGTTCAAGGAGCAGATTGCCAAGGGGGGGCCGGTGACCGTTACCCATCCCGAAATATCACGTTACTTCATGACCATTTCAGAGGCCAGTCAGCTGATCATGCAGGCCGCGGTGCTGGGCAGTGGCGGCGAGATTTACGTGCTGGACATGGGTGAGCCGGTCAAGATCACCTACCTGGCCGAACAGCTGATCCGCCTGTCGGGTAAAGAGCCCGGCCGGGACATACAGATTGTATACACCGGCCTCAGGCCTGGAGAGAAGCTGTTCGAGGAACTGTTCCACGAGCTGGAGCCCTACGAGCAAACCCAGCATGAAAAAATCTTCCTGGCCCAGCCGCGGCGTGAGGACTGGGAAGGCCTGGGAACGGAACTGCGCGAAGCCGAGATGGCGGTGAAGCGTTACGATACGAGCCGCCTGAAGCACATCCTGTTGCGGCTGGTGCCGGAGCTGGCCAAGACTTCGATTGGCGAGCATTCCCAGGACACCGGCGTCGTTCCCATAGGCAGAGTCCGGAAAGATCACTGAATGAGGGCGGATATCCGACCTCAACCTGACTGGCCGCAGGGGCGGATTCTCAGTTTGCCGCATTCCTCAGGGGTGCTGAAGGAAAACCCCTGGGGCGACCCGTTCGAGCGGGTCCTCAGTGTTTACCTGCCGGCGGGTTACGAGGAATCAGGAACACCTTATCCGGTGCTCTGGGACCTGGCGGCCTACACCAATTCGGGCCCCGGACACCTGAACTGGCGAAACCAGGGTGAGAACCTGCCGGCGCGGCTGGACCGCTTGATCGGCCAGGGCGCCATGGAACCGGTGGTGGTGGCTTTTCCGGACTGTTATACCTCGCTGGGCGGCAACCAGTACGTCAATTCCGCATCGGTCGGCCGCTATGCTGACTACCTCAACAATGAACTGGTGCCGCTGGTTTCCAGTGAACTCAAGGTTGTCGACGACAGGGACGGCCGCGGCGTATTCGGAAAGTCTTCGGGCGGCTTCGGCGCACTTCACCTTGCGATGAATTACCCGGAAACCTGGGGGGCGGCGGCCAGCCACGCAGGCGACGTGGGGTTCGAGATGGTCTACGCGAAAGACTTCCCGCTGGCCAGCCAGGTCCTCGCCGGGTACAAAGGCGACCTGGAGGCCTTCATGCGGGCTTTCTGGCGCAAAAACCGGCCGTCCGGCCGTGATTACATGACCATGATGGTGCTGGCCATGGCGGCGAGCTACGATCCGGACCCGGATCAGCCTGCAAACATCCGGCTGCCGTTCGACTTGCGCACCTGCGAAAGGGACGCGGAGCGATGGCAGCGCTGGCTGGAATACGATCCGCTGAATCAAATCCAGTCGCGGGCCGAGGCTCTGAAGTCCCTGCGCGCACTTTATCTCGACGTGGGTATCCACGATCAGTACCATATCCAGTTCGGAACACGCCGCCTGGCTGATCGACTCGAGGCGGACGGAATCGCACACCGCTATGAAGAATTTGAAGGAACGCATTCATCCATCGACTGGCGCCTGGACCATTCATTGCCATACCTGGCAGGCGCGCTGAAAAGGGCTTGAACACATCATGATCAATATCACCGACACGGCACAGCAGTATTTTCTCAGGCTGATCGAGCAACAGGACGACGAGGGCCTGGGGTTGCGCATATCGGTCAACCAGGCAGGCACACCGGGCGCCAGTTGCGACCTGCAGTTCTGTCCCGGCGGACAAAGCATGCCGGACGACCTGGAGCTGCCGTTCGACGGTTTCAAGATGTACGTCGCGCGGGCCAGTGAACCCTGGCTGGAAAAGGCGGAAATTGATTTTGAAGAGGATGAGACCGGCGGGCAGTTGACGATCAAGGCGCCGGGCATCAAGGGCTCGGAACCGGGCAAGGAAGCGACGCTCGAAGACCGGGTAGCCTGGTTGCTGGAAACCGAGATCAACCCGGCACTGGCCTCACACGGCGGCCGCGTCGCGCTGGTGGAAATCACCGCCGAAAAGGAAGCGGTTCTCCAGTTTGGAGGAGGCTGTCATGGCTGCGGCATGGCCGACGTCACCCTCAAGCAGGGCATCGAACAGACCCTGACCCGGAACATTCCGGAAATCACCGCCGTGAAAGACGCCACCGACCACCAGTCAGGCACCAACCCCTACTACGCCCCCGACGCTTCCGGAGAGTCCGCGGTTTAAAAAGTGCTGACCGGTTGGCGCAGCCAGAGGTCAGCCAGACAATGCAGTTGAGCGCAGCCGCCTTCCGCAACGCAGTTGCGGGAGCAGGGAAGTGATACTCCTTTACTTGATGGAGAGGTCTTTAAGGCCATCCTGGGACGCATACCAGGCGGCCAGGTCCTTGATGTCCTGGTCGGTCAGCGGGCCCGCAAATCCGGCCATGATGGCGTTCTGCCGGCGGCCAGAGCGGTAGTCGGCCAGCGCTTTTTGCAGGTAGTCCTCGTGCTGCCCCGCCAGGTTTGGATACGTGGGGTCGACGCTTTTTCCGTCCAGGCCGTGGCAGGCTTCACAGACCGCCGCTTTTTCCTTACCGGCAGCCGCGATTCCCCTGGCTGAAACCGTGAAGGGGAGCGTAAGCAGTATGAGTATCAATACGGTGCTTCTTATCATGATGATTCACCGCCCAGTGATGCGAAATACGCGGAAATATCTTCGATGTCCTGATCGGACAGGGCCTCGGCCTGCAACCCCATGGTCGGATGATCGCGTTCGCCCGCTTTGTAGGCTTTCAGAGCGATCACCAGGTATTCGTAATTCTGTCCGCCAATCTTGGGAACCTTGTACGTCGGATACACGTTTTTGTACCCGGGAATCCCGTGGCAACCCGTACAGGTATAGGCTTTGACCTTGCCTGATTCCACGTCGCCGGACGCGTGTGCATTCTGTGCAGTGGTAAGCAGGGTGGCTGATGTCAGCAGCATTGCTGAGAAGATCAGGTTTCGCATGGATGTCTCTTTAGCCTGGTTATTTGATCCGGAACAGCCAGCGATTATACCTTTCCACTTTGCATCAAACCAACGATTTTTCCCGGCGGACAGGCGGCCGTTCCAAATTCCCGGACTATTAACCAGGGTTTAGAACAGCATACCTCATAAATTTCAACGGCTTAATAAAATTTTTGAAAGTCAAACCCCGAAGGTCAGCATTCAAATTATTAAAGATTCTAATGCATTGATTTAAATTGTTTGATTCATGTCATATCTCTAAGCACCTGATCTGATTCACAATCGTTCCCAGTTTGCGGGTACTTTCCCGCCAGGGACGGCCCGAACGATTCCCGCTGCACGGTCAGCAACTGACCAGTTTCGAGGGAATTTGCCATGATTAGTGATCTTGACCTTCACCTTGAACCCGCCACCGGTATTTCGCGCAGGGGATTTCTCAAGTTCTGCTCCGGCGTAGCGGTCACCATAGGGCTGACGCCCGCTGCCGGTGCGCAAATCGCCCAGGCGGTGATGAATCCGAAGCGCCCGCCGGTCATCTGGCTATCCGCCCAGGAGTGCACGGGCTGCACCGAGTCATTGCTGCGGGCGCACCATCCCACGCTGGAAAACCTGATTCTCGACATGGTGTCACTGGACTACCACGAGACCCTTAGCGTGGCCGCCGGTCACCAGGCCGAAGCGGCCCGCAAGGCGTCGATGGATGAGAACTACGGCAATTACCTGCTGGTGGTCGATGGCGCGATCCCGACGAAAGACGGCGGAATTTACTGCAAGGTGGCAGACCGTACTATCCAGGAGCATCTCGAAGAAGCAGCGGCAGGCGCTGCGGCGATCGTCGCGATCGGTTCCTGTGCTGCCTGGGGCGGGATTCCTTCGAGCGGAATCAACCCGACCGGCGCGGTTGGGGTAGCGGAAGTTCTGCCGGATAAAACCATCGTCAACATTCCGGGCTGTCCGCCCAATCCTTACAACTTCCTGAGCACCGTGCTGCAGTTTGTCGCTTTCGGCACCCTGCCGGCGCTCGATGACCAGGGCCGCCCGAAGTTCGCATACGGCCGGTTGATCCATGAGAACTGTGAACGACGGCCGCATTTCGACGCCGGCCGGTTCGCGATGGAATTCGGCGACGAGGGGCACCGCCAGGGCTGGTGCCTGTACAAATTGGGTTGCAAGGGTCCGGAAACCTACGCCAATTGCCCGGCCATCCTGTTCGGTGACGTGGGCTCAGGCAGTTGGCCGGTGGGCACCGGGCATCCCTGTTTCGGCTGTACCGAGGAAGGGGTCGGCTTCACCAAGCCGATTCACGCCCTGGCGGATGTTGAATCGGTGACACCGCCACTGGCGTTCGCGGCAGTCGACCAGCCCAAGGGCACTGGAATCACGCCGGGCGCTGCAGGCGCTGTGGGCGTGGCTGCAGGTGCAGCCGTCGGGGCCGCTGCCGTGATGGCAAGCCGGCTGGGCAAAGTCGAACTGATACCGGAAAAGAAGAAAAAGAAAAAGAAAAACAAGGGCAAGAAGACTGAAGCAACCGCCACGGAGGAGTGAGCGGATGAGCATCAAGCGAAGAGATTTTCTGAAGGCGGCGGTGACCGGCAGCGCGGTTGCCGCTTTGCCCGCACCGGCCGAGGCGAGACCCAACCTGGAAGTCCCTCCAAACGCAGTGGGCATGTTGTACGACGCCACACTGTGCATCGGCTGCAAGGCCTGCATGGTCGGTTGCAAGGAGGCCAACGAGATGCCGGTCGAGAGTTCCGACGTGTCCCCGATCTGGGATACGCCGATGGACACTTCGGGTAAAACAAAGAACATCATCAAGGTCTATACCGACGGCACGGCCGAGGTGAAGGACCGCGAAACCGACGGTTTCTCATTCGTCAAGCGACATTGCATGCATTGCGTCGACCCGGGCTGCATCTCGGTGTGCCCGGTAACCGCCATGCGCAAGGATCCGGACACGGGCGTGGTGACCTATCACGAGGAGCCCTGCATCGGCTGCCGCTACTGCGTCTGGGCCTGCCCCTACAACATACCCAAGTGGGACTTCGACGACGCCTTCGGCAAGATCAACAAGTGTGAGTTCTGCAACCATCTGTTGGCCGAAGGCAAGCTGCCCGCCTGCGTCGATCGTTGCCCAACCGGCGCATCGCTGTTCGGCACGC
>JARFQZ010000327.1 GCA_029287515.1 Lysobacterales bacterium | reverse complement strand
AAGCAGAAGACGGAATACGCGATAACGGAGCGGGTCTCGTGGGCTCGGAGATGTGTATAAGAGACAGATGCAGAAGTCGCTGTTGAAATTTCCCAACGCCGCGGATTACATTGACGGCCCCGAAAGTGGTGAGCGCCCATGCCAGCAACGCAAAGCCGGATAAACGACTTTGTCCTGAAAATAGCGACGGTTAATGGCACCGGCTCTGCCAGCGCCAACGGCCTGTTGATGAAAGCCCTGTTTCGCATGGGTGTTCCGGTCACCGGCAAAAACCTGTTCCCGTCCAACATCCAGGGCCTGCCGACCTGGTACGAAATCCGCGCCAACCACGCCGGCTACATGTCAGCGTCCGGGCGGGTCGACGTCATGGTCGCGATGAATGTGCAGACCTATCAGAAGGACCTGGACGAGGTCAGCCCCGGTGGCTTCCTTGTTTACGACTCCACCTGGCCCCGGGACCGGCAACTTTATCGTGAAGACATCACCGTGCTGGGTGTGCCCCTGGCGAAACTGTGTAACGAGGCATTCAGTGTTGCACGGATCAGGATCCTGATGAAAAACGTCGCCTACGTGGGTGCGCTGGCGGCGCTGATGGACATTGATCTTGATGTCATTAAGACGTTGCTGGAAGAAACCTTTGCCAGCAAGCCCAAGCTGGTCGAAAGCAACCTGAAGGCGATCATGCTGGGCTACGATTACGCCAGTGAACATTTTACCTGTCCCCTGCCTGCCCGCGCCGAAACCATGGGCGATAACAGCGGCAACATCATTATCACGGGCAATGAAGCGACCGGGTTGGGTTGCCTCTACGCCGGCGCCACGGTGGGCGCCTGGTATCCCATCACTCCCTCGACCGGGGTGATGGACAGCTTCACCGACTACTGTCGCAGGTTCCGGACGGATCCAGAAACAGGGGACAAGAATTACTGCATTATCCAGGCGGAAGATGAATTGGCGGCAGCGGGCATGGTTATCGGCGCCAATTGGGTAGGCGCCCGGGCGTTCACGCCAACCTCAGGCCCCGGCATATCCCTGATGAGCGAGTTTATCGGCTTCGCCTATTACGCCGAGATTCCCTCGGTTTTCATTGACGTTCAGCGGGTAGGACCCTCAACCGGCATGCCGACGCGGACGCAGCAATGCGACGTGATGCTTTGCGCCTACGCATCGCATGGAGACACCCGTCACCCTATCCTGTTTCCCGCCAATCCACACGAATGTTTCGAAATGGCAGTAGCCGTGTTCGACCTGGCGGAACGCCTGCAGACCCCGGTGTTCCTGGCTTCCGATCTGGACATCGGTATGAACGACTGGATGGTCCCGGAACTGACCTGGGATGACAGCTACCGCCCCGATCGCGGCAAGGTGCTTGGGCCGGAAGAACTGAAGAAGATGGAACGCTTCGTCCGCTATCTCGACGTGGACGGTGACGGCATTGCGTACCGGACATTGCCCGGCGAGGATCCCAAAGGCGCGTATTTTGTGCGTGGTTCCGGTCACAACCGTTACGGCGCGTACACCGAGGATTCAGATGAATACCAGGACATCATGGACCGCCTGCTGGTCAAGTGGGAGAAGGCAAAAACCATGGTGCCCGACGCCATATTGAGCAAGGCTAAACGCAAGACCGGGCTGGGTATCCTGGCCTTCGGCAGCTCGGACGGCGCTGTCATCGAGGCCCGCGACAGCCTTGAGGCGGAAGGCATTTTTGCTGATTACCTGCGAATCCGGGCGTTCCCTTTCAGCGCCGAAGTGGTGGAGTTCCTGCATTCTCACGAAACGATTTTTGTCGTTGAACAGAATCGGGACGCACAGATGAAATCGCTGTTGATGCTCGAAGCCAATGATATCGCAGACCGGTTGGTTTCCGTTCTTCATTACAACGGCCTGCCGATTCCCAGCGATTGCGTCGTCCAGGGCGTGACCGAGCACTTGAAAAAGGTGAAAAAGGAGGCCGTTGCATGACCTTTGCCAGGCCAAAAATTGATCTGCCGGGACAGAAAGTCAATGAACTGGGTCTGACGCTTCGCGATTACGAAGGTTCCCTGTCTACTCTATGCGCCGGCTGTGGTCACGATTCCATTACCGCCGCACTGGTGCAGGCATTGTGGGAAATGTCCACGCGGCCGGAGCAGCTGATCAAGATGTCCGGTATCGGTTGTTCATCCAAAACCCCTGCCTATTTTGTTCACGGCGCGCACGGCTTCAACTCGGTTCACGGTCGCATGCCTTCGGTTGCCACCGGCGCACTTGCCGGCAACCGGGACCTCGTGGGTATCGGTGTATCCGGTGACGGCGATTCGCTGTCGATAGGTTTCGGGCAGTTCGGACACGTGATCCGGCGCAACGTCAACATGTTGTACCTGATCGAAAACAATGGCGTTTATGGCCTCACCAAAGGCCAGTTTTCCGCCTCTGCCGACGCGGGCAGCACTTCGAAAAGGGGTGAAGTCAACCAGATGCAGAACATCAACGCGGTCGCCACCGCAATTTCGATGGGGGCGAGTTTCGTGGGCCGGGGATTCTCCGGCGACCGTGAACAGCTGGTACCGCTGATCAAGGCCGCCATCGCGCATCCGGGCTGTGCCGTGCTCGACGTGATCTCACCCTGTGTTACCTTCAATGACCACGATGGTTCAACCAAGAGCTACTCTTATATTCGTGATCACAAGCACCGGGCCGTCGATGCCGACCTGATCTCGCCCCGCGCAGAAATCAAGGCCAGCTATTATGCAGGCGACACGCATCCGGTCCGGCTGCACGACGGTTCAACCATCCTGTTGCGCAAGGTTGACCCGGACTATGATCCGACCCGCCGAAACAATGCGCTGGGTTACCTGGAGCGCTATCGCGCCAGGGGTGAAATTGTGACCGGGCTTTTGTACATCGATCAGAACGTCACGGATATGCATTCCCAGTCCCGCACGACGTTCACGCCGCTCAAAGACATGGAATATGAGCGGCTCAATCCGGGTGCCGAAGCGCTCGCGGATCTCCAGAAGTTCATGAAGTAGGAGAGTTTCGCTTCCCTGCTCCCGCCTTTGGCGGAAGGCGGCTTCACTCAACTGCATTAATAAACTGGCCTCTGGCTTCCGCCAACCGGCCAGCGCCAGATCGCTGCGCTTTCCTGCTTGCGCTGTTCCTTACCACAATTATTCAATTTCCTTGCTAACCAAACCGGTTAGGGGCCCGTCTATACTTTTGAAATGACCAGGGCTGAACAACAAATTATCAAGAGAGCTGCGGCGGGGGACCGGATGGCCTTTCGTGAGCTGGTGCTGGAGCATAGCCATGCGATGTTCCGGCTGGCGTGGCGGCTTTGTGGTGATGAGAATGCTGCCGATGACATTGTGCAGGAAGCGTTTCTGAAGGCTTGGCGCAAAATCGGTGGCTTCCGCATGCAGTCGGGCTTCAGATCCTGGCTGCACCGTATCACGGTCAACACGGCGATGGATTACCTGCGCAAGCAGTCCCGCGTGTCCCGGCACGAAACCGGGGCGCCGGAGCTGGAACACATGGCGGCCGGCGCCAGTCAGCCCAGGCACGATATCCAGATCGACGTCCAGGAGCAGGCGCACGCTGCGATGATGAACCTCAGCGATACCGAACGCGCTGCCCTGATGCTGAGGCATTTCGAAGGGCACACGATCAAGGAAATCGCCCAGATCCTCGACATGAGCACGAGCGCCTGCAAACAGGCTGTCTTTCGCGCAGTGAAAAAAATGCGTATTGAACTCGCTCCACTGGTGACGACATGAAACACATTACCGATGATGACCTGACGCTGTTGTATTACGGCGAGCATGAAAATCCTGACCTGGCGGCCGAAGTCGCCCGCTCACCGGAGCTGTCACAGCGTTTCGAGACCTTGAGCGCGGAACTCATGCGTATCGACGAGTTGATGCCCCCGGTTCGCAAAGACGATTACGGGTCAGAAGTCTGGCGGCAGATTGAGTCGAGGCTGACGCCGGACTATGTACCCGCTGCTTCGCGCTGGAAAACCTGGTTTTCTAACATGATGCAGCCCAGGTTCAGCCTGGCAGGCGCACTGTCCCTCGCATTGGTTGCGAGCCTGGCTTTTATGCTGGGTCGGCAGGCGAACCAGCCGGATCAGTTGGCGCCAGCCACGATGGATACCCAGACAGTAGCCGCAATTCCCGGCCTGGATACAGGGCGGTTGTTGACCGCATCCGTATCCGGGCACCTGGACCAGCTTAACCTCGAGCTGACCCGTTTCGCCAATGAGTCCGGGGCCGCTTCAACCGAAGCTGAACGGGCGACAGACATGCTGGTGGCAAACCGCCTGTACCGGAAGGCTGCAGCAGACCAGGGCAAGCACCAGTTGGCGCAGTTTCTTGCGGAACTGGAGCCGCTTCTGATCGAGCTGGCCTACGAGGCGCACAAGGCTTCCCCCCAAACGCTCAACCGCATGCAGCAGGAAGTCAGGGACACCCTGTTATTCCGATTGCGTGTCATGAATCAGCAACTCAAACAACCCCAGATTTCGACATAAGGAAACCACTATGCGGATCAAGACACTTTTCAAACGAATCGCGCTGGCAACGGTATTACTGGCAACCGCCGCACTGGCGCAGACACCCTACGACGACGGCCAGAAAGCGCTGCGTGAGCAGCAATGGATGGAAGCTGCGGAATATTTCGAGCAAGCCATCCGGGATGACCGGGACCAGGCCGATGCCGCCTTGTACTGGAGAGCCTATGCGCTGCACAAGGCCGGGCGAAACAGGGAAGCCGAGCGTGAACTCAGGAAGCTCGAGCGCGGGTATCCTGAAAGCCGCTGGGTCAAGGAAGGCCAGGCGCTGAGAATCGAATACCAGGATCCCGAGAAATCGGTTGCACAGGCCACCGGCAGTGATCAGGTCATGGACGATGAGCTGCGGCTGTTTGCGCTGGTTCAATTGATGGACCGGGATCCTGAACGGGCTATGCCGCTGGTACTGGACCTTGCGCGCAATGCAGACTCTGCAAGTGTCCGCCAGGACGCACTGTTTGTATTGGCGGTGAACGACGCGCCCGAAGCGAAGAGCGCGCTGATCGATTTCGCCCGCAACAGCGACGATCCGGAAGCACAACGCAATGCCATTCATATCCTCGGAACGATGGAAGCATCTGCCGAATTGCAGTCACTTTATGGCACGACTCAGGACCGGGAAACCCGGGTAGTAATCATCGAAGCGCTGTCCATCGCCGGTGAAAGCGGAATGTTGAAACAGGTTTTGGCCGATGAAAGCGATCCCGAACTGCGCCGCGCGGCCATTTACGGAATTGCCATGGAAGAAGACGACGAAGCCGCGGAGCTTCTGCAGATGCTGTACGAGAATGCCAACAGCCCCGGGGAAAAGTCGACCATTCTCGAAGCGCTCACGATCATGGATGAAGCCAGGCCCCTGGCACTGACCATCCTGCGTACCGAGAAAGATCCGGAATTGCAGAAACAGGCCATCCAGGTTCTGGGGATCATGGAAGCGACTGAAGAACTCGGTGAGCTTTACAGCAGCATGACGACTCGCGAATCCCGGCTAGCCATCCTGGAGGCCATGGCCATTGCCGGGGACACCGACGGACTGATGAAAGTACTGGAGGCCGAGCAGGATGAAGATCTGCGTGCCGCCGCCATTCAGAGCCTGGCGATCAGTGAAGGCGACGGGGTGGCAGAGAAACTGGTCAGCATTTATCCGAATGCGTCGCGTGAAGAGAAATCGGCCGTGATCCAGTCGATGATGATCATGGACGATGCGGACGCGCTGCTCAGCCTGATGAAAACCGAGCAGGATCCTGAGCTGAAACGTGAAATGATGCAAATGCTGACCATCATGGATTCGGAAGAAGCGAACGAGTACCTGTTTGAAATGCTGGAGAAAAACGGATGAACACCTGGATAATGGGGTTGATGCTGACGATCCTCAGTGGCGGTGCATGGGCGCAACCCGGCACGCTGACCAATGCAACGGTGACAGACCGCACGCCAATCAGTGATCCTGCATTGGCAATGAGCGAGGTTTCAAAGGGTTGGGTGGCCTTCAGAATGCCGGTCATCGAAGGTACCCGCTCGCCTTGCTGCTGGCAGGGCAACTGGAACAGCAACCGCGCGGTGGGCTGTAGTTTGCTGACCGATCACCACAGCTACGGCACGCGACGTGACTCGCCGCTGGCGCAGAACGTCATTGCCTACGCCAGGATGAGCGGCGGAAGCTTGAAAGCGGTACGGATAGTGGGCGAGGACTGCCCGGTAGATGGTGGCGGAGCCGAAGTCACCTGGATAGGCGCCACTGACGACACCGCCAGCCTTGAGTGGCTGGACAGCGTTGCAAGGTCTTCAAGGCATGACGCCAGCGACGCAGCACTTTATGCGACCGCGCTACACGCCAGTCCGGTGGCCACGAAGAACCTGCACGCCCTTGTCACGGATGGAGACAGCGGGCTGTCCGAGGAAGCCGTGTTCTGGCTTGGTGAAGCTCGTGGTATCGGCGGTTACAGGGCGCTGGATGAGCTGCTGGACGAATTGCCTCACGGAGATACGCGCCAACACATCAATTTCGCACTGGCACAGAATGACTCTCCAGAGGCATTAGCCCTGCTGGTTGAAATTAGCCGCAACGACGCAGATCCGGAGCAGCGGGGAAATGCACTGTTCTGGCTGGCCGAGGAATATCCGGAGCAGGCGGAAAACCTGTTGCTGGACACACTTGCCGGTGAGAAAGATGAAGAGGTCCTGGAGCAGGCTATTTTCGCCATTTCTCAACTGCCGCAACGCAAAGCGACGCGGATACTCCTGGACCTGGCACAGGACCCGGAACAGCCGCGTGAAATAAGGCGTCAGGCCATGTTCTGGCTTGCCCATTCAGACGACGATGAAGCCCTTGCCGCGCTGGAGGAATTGCTGACCCGCTGAAAACTGCTCCACTGGCCTCTTTGCGCTTGGATCACAAGCGCATAAGGCTTAACATTAGGGGTTTCCCCAAGATGGTGAACAAGGAACCCTGATGTGCTCAATTTTCGGCGTACTGGAACTACGCCAGGATCCCAAATTGGTCCGAAAAATGGCGCTGAAGCAATCCCGGCTTTTGCGCCACAGGGGTCCTGACTGGAGCGGCGTTTATGCCTCAGACACGGCGGTGCTCGCACATGAGCGCCTGTCCATCGTCGATGTCAACACGGGCGCCCAGCCCCTTTTGAGTGAAAATGGCCGCCAGGCGCTGGCTGTAAACGGCGAAATTTACAACCACCAGGATATCCGCGACCGTTTCGAGGGTGAGTACGGCTTCCGCACCCATTCGGATTGCGAAGT
>JARFQZ010000313.1 GCA_029287515.1 Lysobacterales bacterium | reverse complement strand
CCCTAGGCAGCGATCCAGATCATCAAATTGTACAGCCCTGGCAGGCGCCTTCAGCCTGTCAGGGCAATGACATGAGCCGCCGATGCCGAGGACAGGGCATCGAGGTCATAGCCTCCTTCCAGTGCAGAAACTACCCTTGCTCCGCAATTTGCGTCGGCGTAAGCGCAGATCTCTGAAGTGATCCAGCCATAGTCTTCGTCGTCCAGTTCGAGCTGTCCCAGCGGATCGGACAGGTGGGCATCGAACCCGGCCGAGATGATCACCAGGTCCGGACCGAATTTCTCCAGCGCGGGCAGGCCGTTGTTGGACCAGGTCCGGCGAAATTCCACGCTGCCTGCTCCGGGCGGAAGCGGTAAATTGAGGATGTTTCCGCAACCGGTTTCTTCAGGGTAGCCGGTTCCGGGGTAGAGCGGCATCTGGTGGCTGGAGATGAACAGGACGTCAGGCGAGTCTTCGAAGATGTCCTGCGTGCCGTTACCGTGGTGGACATCGAAGTCCAGGATGGCGACCCGGCCGGCGCCGTGGGCTTTTTGTGCATGGCGCGCAGCGACTGCTACCTGGTTCAGCAGGCAGAATCCCATGGCGGTAACGGTATTGGCATGGTGGCCCGGCGGCCGCGTGGCGCAAAATGCATTCTTTGCCTTTCCGGCGAATACCTGGTCGACGGCGAAACACGCGGCGCCACTGCCACGCAGCGTGGCATCGATCGAACCCGTGGACAGATAGGTGTCCGCGTCGAGTGCGATCCTGGACTGCGGGTCTTTCCGTTGTGGTTCCATTTCCAGCAATCGCTTCCAGTAGTCGGGCGCATGAGCCAGTTCGAGCTGTGCCTCCGTGGCGCGCGGCGCCGGCAATAACTCGGTATCGGGAATATTCCGGATGCCATTCAGGACTGCAGTGACGCGAGCGGGAGATTCTGCGTGCCGGGGGCCAGGGTCGTGCTTCAGGCAGTCATCGTGGTGCAGGATCAGCGTTTTCATCGGCTTCATATTACAGGTAAAACCGTGGTCTCTTTGACTTCTTCCATCACCACGTAGCTGCGCGAGTCGCTGACGCCGGGCAGTGCAAGAATTTTTTCACCCAGCAGGCTTCGGTATTCCTGCATGTTCCTGACGCGCGCCTTGAGAAGGTAGTCGAAGTTGCCGGAAACCAGGTGACATTCCAGCAACTCCGGCAGCTTGGTCGCTTCCCTGCGGAAGTCCCTGAATGCATCGGGAGAAGTTCTAAGCAGGTCTATTTCGACGAAAACCAGCAGGCCGGCTTTGATCATTCCGGGGTCCAGCAGGGCCGTGTAGCCGCGAATGTAACCGTGCCGTTCCAGTCTTCGTACACGCTCGTGACAGGGAGTCGCCGAAAGGTTCACTTTTTTTGCCAGTGCGACGTTGGAGATCCGCCCGTCCTCCTGCAGGTATTTGAGAATGAGCCGGTCCGTACGGTCGAGCTTTCGGGGTTTACGTCGCCTGTTTTTCATCTGGTAAATTCTGATATAGCCTGCCTAACTAGAATAATACACTGGATAAACGACTTATATAGGGACAAAAACCACAATTTAAGCATTAAAATTAGGTGTTAGGTTTAATTTTGGAGTTATGTCATGAAAGTTGGTGTACCCAAGGAAATCAAAAATCATGAATACCGGGTTGGACTGGTTCCCGCTTCGGTGCGTGAACTTACCAGCCGCGGCCACGAAGTATTTGTGGAAGCCACGGCCGGCGCCGGTATCTACGTTGAGGACAGTGAATACGAGGCAGTAGGAGCGACCATCCTGCCGGATGCTGAGTCGGTCTTCGACACTGCCGAGATGATCGTCAAGGTCAAGGAGCCCCAGGCGGTTGAACGCGCCATGCTGCGTGAAGACCATACCCTGTTTACCTACCTTCACCTGGCGCCCGACGCGCCACAGACCGAGGACCTGGTCAACAGCGGAGCATGTTGCATTGCTTACGAGACCGTCACGGACCGCAGGGGCGGACTGCCGTTGCT
This sequence comes from Lysobacterales bacterium, assembly GCA_029287515.1. Lineage (GTDB taxonomy): Bacteria > Pseudomonadota > Gammaproteobacteria > Xanthomonadales > SZUA-36 > JAHEFT01. The sequence goes on along the minus strand of JARFQZ010000313.1, from coordinate 838 downwards.
GGCGCCCATGTCCGAAGTAGCCGGACGCCTGTCCATCCAGGCCGGCGCCTGGTGCCTGGAAAAGGCGCACGGCGGCGCCGGCGTGCTGCTCGGCGGCGTACCCGGCGTGGAACCGGCCAAGGTCGTCATCATCGGTGGCGGAACGGTCGGCTTCAATGCCTGCCAGATGGCCGTCGGCCTGGGGGCCCGAGTGGTCATCATGGACCGCGACGCAGACGTCATGCGCTCACTGGACGCCACCTTCTCCAGCCAGGTCGAGACCGTCTACTCAAGCGCCGAATCCATTGAGCGCCACATAAAAGACGCCGACCTGGTCGTCGGCGGCGTGCTGATTCCGGGCGCCGCGGCGCCGAAACTCGTCACGCGCGATCAGTTGTCCCTGATGCGCCCCGGATCAGTTTTGGTAGACGTGGCCATCGACCAGGGCGGTTGCTTCGAAACCTCGAAAGCAACGACTCATGCAGAGCCGACCTACATCATCGACGATATCGTGCATTATTGCGTGGCCAACATGCCCGGCGCGGTTCCGCGCACATCCACCTTCGCCCTCAACAACGCCACGCTGCCGTTCACACTGCAGTTAGCTGACAAGGGCCCTCACCAGGCCATGATCGACAATCATCATCTGCTGGATGGATTGAACGTGCATCGTGGCAAGGTTACTTATCGGGATGTTGCCAGGGACCTGGGGTACGAGTATGTGCCGGCCAGGGAGGCGCTAACACTCTGAGTGATGGAAGTGAAGGCCGGGGGTGCGGGGTCAGGTATTGCTGGACACGCTCGAGACGTCCGTGTGCGCTCTTCGGCCGTTCCCGACGGCCGAAGGTCCACCAATACC
>JARFQZ010000302.1 GCA_029287515.1 Lysobacterales bacterium | reverse complement strand
AGGGCGGTGATTGAGTCGATGCCGGCAAGCCACCCGGCGATGGCAGTATCAATTTCGGGTTCGTGTTTGACGCGGCCGGTGTTGTTGGCGTACCGCGGGTCTTCGGCCATTTCGGGGCGGCCCATTGTTTCGCACAGGCGTTTGAAGATGGAATCGCCGTTGGCGCCGATGATGATGAACTTGTCGTCAGAGCATTTATAGGTATTGGTGGGGACAATTCCGGTGATGGTCGAACCGGAGGGTTCGCGGATCACGCCGGCGCCATCGTATTCCGGAATGACGCCTTCCAGCAGGTTGAAGGTGGCTTCATACAAGGCAGTATCGATTACCTGCCCTTTGCTGCCGGGGTGGTTCGCCTGGTACAGGCAGGCCATGACGATGCCCAGCGCGGTGTGCAAGCCTGCGAAGGAGTCGCCCAGGCTCAGATTCGGCCGCATAGGCGCCTCACCCGGCAGACCGTTCACGTAGCGGATACCTCCGACACCTTCGCATACTGACGCGAAGCCGGGCTTGGAAGCCCAGGGGCCATCCTGGCCGTATCCGGAAATCCGGGCGTAAATCAGCGATGGGTTCTCAATCCATAATTCGGCCGGGCCCAGGCCCCATTTTTCCATCACGCCCGGGCGGAAGTTCTCAATCAGCACATCGCACTTTGCGGCCAGCCTGCGAACCAGGTCTCGGCCCTTTTCGCTGCGCAAATCGGCGGTGATGCATTTCTTGTTGCGGCCCAGGCTGCGCCACCAAAACGATGTGCCATCTTCATCCAGCTCACGCCATTTGCGAATCGGGTCGCCGTCGCCCGGGGGCTCTACCTTGATCACCTCGGCGCCGTAATAACCCAGCATGTTCCCGGCAAACGGCCCGGCCAGTAACTGGCCCACTTCGAGGACCCGGATTCCGTCCAGGGGGCGGTTTTTTCGATTCATCTTTGTTAAGTCTTGCTCAGGTTTTGAAAACGCGGTCCCAGAAATAGGATGAAACACCGAAACCCTGGCGCGTGTCCCGAAAATGGTGGGCCATGTGATGACGTCGGATTTTACGAAACAGCGCTGACTTTGAATTCTGCACGTGGTGCACCGCATAGTGCATCATGTCGTAGCCGACGTAACCTGCCCCAAATCCGGCGAAGAAACCCCAGCCACTATCCCCCATCACAGAAACGAACAGCAGACCGAATAATGCCGCAAGCGGAATGCTGACCGTGATCGGCATGACCAGGCGGTCCTTGTCGTTCGGGTACTGGTGGTGCACACCGTGAATGGTGAACAGGATCTTGTGCTGGAAAGGCGTCGTCGCGTTGAAATGGAAAACGAACCGGTGAAAGAAATACTCGAAAAATGTCCAGAAGACAACGCCGCCAAGGAACAGCCCCGCGGTCGCTGCAATGCCCGTTCCCCTTATCAGGCACAGATACACGGCCAAGGCGATTACAGGCAGATAAACGATCAGGACCGTCGTGTACCGCATGCGGCTCAGGCGTTCGAGCAAGGCGCTGTTCTCGAACATGATGAGCTCGCCCTGCTGCGGAGCGAGATGCTCAGGTATGGCGCTGCTTCTATTCATCTGAACCGGTAACTGTAACTTATCTCGAAATCAAACTGGTCTGACTCAATTTTGACAATCTGGCTGGGGTCGAATGCGTTCGGGTAGCCTTGCGATTCCTCCTCGGAATAGGCAGCCGAGAAGTTTATGTCCGCGCCGGAATCAAGAGTGTAAGTCAACCCCAGCGTGTAATGCGCCTCTGCCAGAAAAGGGGTCAGCATGTTGTTGAGACTCTGGTCCACAGATATGGGCTGGTCGGTGATGCTGAACCCGGCCAGCAACATCCACTTTGGAGTCACGCTCCAGCTGCCGCCGATCTTGTAGACATTGGTGCTGTCCCAGCCCAGGCCGCCGCCGTTCTGGCCACCCAGGCATTTTGACAGGTCCGTGCCCCCGTAACCCGCGGTTGGGCATTCGAGCAGGTCGTCCAGCGAATTGTCCAGCGCATCGACGCCACTGTTGAAAATCCGCTCCATGTCCAGGCTGAATGCCAGGACGTCCAGTGGCTGCCAGGTGAATCCGACCTTCAGGTTCGCGGGGATATCGAAACTGCCGTAGCTCGGGAGCAGGTCGGCATAATTATCATGTTTTCCCATGAAAATCTTCGACTGGTACATCAGGCCAAAACTCATCGTCTTTGTAAACTGTGCGTGAAAACCAACCTTCACGCCTGCGCCGAAGGTCCAGTCATTTTTGTTTCCCGAGAGGTTTTTGACCTCGACTGCTCCATCGTGGAGCGCCCATGTCCGGGTCAGCGGCGCCAATGACTGTATTCCGTCGGCACGGAATTTCTGCGCCGCCAGCACTGCCGTTACCCCCAGCGAAATCTTCTCACTGACCTGACGGGCGTAAGTCATGTCCAGCAGAGTCTGGTACATCTTGTAGCTGGCATTGCCGTCACCGAAGGTACCGGGAAAGGTCCCCACCGGTTCCGGTCCGTCGAGATCGGGGTCGAACGTAGCCGTGCCGCCCTTGTACAGTGTGTTCATCCCTGCCCGCGTGTAGAGAGACACCGCGACCGCCGAGATATCGTTGATGGGCACGCTCTGGGCGAAGTAAGGCTGGAGGAGGTATTTCCTGTCCCCGGTAATGTCGTTGGGTCCAATGGTAAACGTGCCGTTTTCGCCGTTGTTCTCGCTCTCGGTGGAGAAATAATTCTGGCGGGGATGATAGACCGACAGCCCCGCCTGCATCTTGCCGGCGACCGCCATGGCCGTGGCCGGATTATTGATCACCGCCGCGGCATCCCGGGGAAAAGCAATGCCGGCGCCACCCATGGCCTTGTTCTTGGTCCCGTAGCCGTGAGAATTCATCGCGTTATTCGCCAGGGCGTTGCCGGCAAGCGCCAGGCCCGCCAGTAAAATCAGGCTGCTCGAGATACTCCCAAACACGCTTTTTTTATTGCAAATTTGCTGCTTCACGCAATTTCCTCACCAGACTGAAAAATAACTGGGGTAGAGTATATAAATTATTTGTCCGGTGGTAATGGAAAATTCGTGAAAATTCCGCGCGTTTTGCTGTTCGTCATTCTGCTTGCTGCTTTGGCGCTTGTGGCAATATTCCTGCCGGTTGAGCAATTGATGGCCGCGATCCAGTCGTGGGTGATCGCCCATCCCTCGTCAGCCGTTTTCGTCGTTACAGCCAGCATTGTGCTGGGAATCCTTTTGCTGCTACCGCTGTCGCTGATGTTCATGCTGGCCGGGCTTCTGTTTGGACTGCTCAAAGGATTTTTCGTGGCCTGGGTGGCGCTGCTTCTGGCCGCTTCGTCAGCCTTCTGGTTTGGCCAGACATTCGCACGCCCCTGGATCGAGAGAAAAATTCAGCG
>JARFQZ010000301.1 GCA_029287515.1 Lysobacterales bacterium | reverse complement strand
CGGGAGCGCGAACCCCGGGCGCCGCGAGCTACCAGCCCAACGCGTCCGTGCGAGTTGCTCAAAACTTCCAGCAGCAGGCTGGTCTCTCGAAAAGGCCTGCCATGGAGGATGTAGGAGGGCTCGAGCTGGACGCGCATCAGGAAAGATCAGTGTTCATCGAATCCAAATTGACGCAACGCCCGTTCGCTGTCGGACCAGTCCCGGCTGACCTTTACCCAGAGGCGAAGATATATTTTCTCTTCAAACAATTCCTGCAGGGCTTTGCGTGCTCTGCTGCCCACGAACTTGAGCACATCTCCACCTTTCCCGATAACAATCTGTTTCTGACCTTTACGCTCAACCCAGATAATCGCGCCAATTCGGAGAACGCGTTTTTCGCGTTTGAATTCCTCGACCTCAACCGTCAGTGAATAAGGCAGCTCCTGGTGCAGACGAAGCATCAGTTGCTCCCTGATCAGCTCTGCGGCGAGAAACCGCTCACTGCGATCGGTCCACTGGTCTTCATCATAATATGGCCGGGAAAATGGCAGGGATTTGAGAACCCGGGCTTCGAGCCGGTCAACACCGTCACCTGACCTTGCAGCAATCAGCAAAACCTCTTCGAACCTTCCGGTTTTGACGTCTTTTTCAAGAAACTGAAGCAGTTGCGACTTGTCAGGAACCAGGTCGATCTTGTTGACCACCAGCAACACCGGAACGCCGACCGATTCCAGCGAGCGGGCGACGTGTTCATCCTGCCTGGTCCAGCGGCCTGCCTCGATCAGGAAAAGAATGAGGTCTACCTCGTGGAACGAAGCATGCGCAATCCGGTTCATGTAACGGTTTAACGCTTTTTTGGCCGCCAGGTGAATGCCGGGCGTGTCAATATAGATGATCTGGCCCTGATCGGTGGTCTTGATCCCGGCGATCCGTTGACGCGTGGTCTGCGGCTTCGCCGTGACGATGCTCAACTTCTGGCCAAGAATGCGGTTCATCAACGTTGATTTCCCGACGTTTGGGCGCCCAACCAACGCGACATAGCCGCAATGAAACTCCAGGCTCATCTGTCCTGGATGTCCGTCAATTCGATCAAAACACGTTCTGCTGCAGCCTGTTCAGCCTTTCTTCTGCTGTTGCCGCTTGCCTCTATCATCAATCCATCATCGGGCAATTGGCACTGGACGTAAAATGTTTTCGCATGATCCACGCCCTCCTCACGATGCAGGGTATAGACAGGCAGCGGCCTGGCCCGTGCCTGCAACCACTCCTGCAACCGCGTTTTCGCGTCTTTGAGTTCATCATCTGAAGGGAGGTTTTTGATCAGTGGATCGAACAGCTCCGCCACCACGCGCCGGCAGGCATCAAAACCGCCGTCGAGAAAGATGGCGCCCAAAAGGGCTTCGAAGGTATCGGCCAGGATGGATGCCCGGCGGAACCCACCGGATTTGAGTTCCCCTTCACCCAGTTGGATATGCTTTCCAAGCCCCATTCCCAGGGCGAGGTCCGCAAGGGTGACGCCCCTAACCAGCCGGGCGCGCATTCTGCTCAGGTCGCCTTCCCTGGCATCCGGCCGCAATTCGTACAAGCGATGAGAAATCACCAGGCTCAACACGCTGTCACCGAGGAATTCAAGGCGCTCATTGTGGTTCGCCCCCGCACTTTTATGCGTCAGCGCCTCGTGGAGCAATTGCGGGTCGGTGAACCGGTAGTCGATCCCGGCCACTGTGTCTTTCACTTCACTTTCTCAGAACGACGTTCCGGTCGAATTTTCCAACGATATCGATATTGCCCAGAAACGGTTCGCGAATTTCATATTTCACCCGAACGTTGACACCATCAGATTTCTTGGAAATACGTATATGCTCTTTCTTGATATTGTTGCTCGCATAGCTGGACCACAGGCTCCTCTGTATCTTGTCCTTGATTCTTGCTGGAGGCAGTTTAGAGGCCGTGGGGTCATCGGCCAGCGAGTCCATGGCATTACCCAGTGCATGGTATTCGAGATACATCGGAACGACGCGCATTCCAGCGTAGGCGAAAAACAAAACAACCGTCAGGACAATAAGAAATCCGATCAGCGTCAGGCCACTATCATTGCGAATTTTCATTTCAGTTCACCTTCTTCCTTGTTGAGTGGACGTGAATACTATAACGCTTCCATAGGGTTAAAGAGAAATGTTACGAGTATTTATCGAATTCTATCGCCGATTCTCGACAGGTCTCCACAGCCCTTTGTATAGTCAAAATTCAGCCAGATACCGATCGCCCTGCCCATCAGGTTCTCTTCAGGAACGAAGCCCCACTCGCGGCTGTCGTTACTGCGGTCCCGGTTATCACCCATGACGAAGTAGTGGCCCTCGGGCACTTCCCACTGGCCGTCCCGGTCACTGCTTCCCTCGTGGATCAGGATGTCGTGCATCACGGGGCCCAGCGATTCGGTCAGCTTGATGGCGTCTGGTCTTGGCGTCGCACATTTCACTTCGCTGGTGCTGTAATGCCCCTGCACGTCCGCCTGGACGAGTTCTCCGTTGACGTAGAGTTTCTTGTCCCGATAGGTAACGGCATCACCAGGTAAGCCGACCAGCCGCTTGATAAAGTTGACCTTGGGATCCACGGGGTATCGAAATACAACGACGTCCCCTCGCTCCGGTTCACCTATTGGAACAACTTTCGAATGCAAGACGGGGAGCCGCAAACCATAAGCGTATTTGTTCACGACGATGAAATCGCCTACCAGCAGTGTCGGAATCATCGAACCTGAAGGAATCTTGAAAGGCTCGAACAAAAACGATCTGAAAAGCAGGACGATCAGCAGTACCGGGAAAAGCGAGCGGGAATATTCAATGATGACAGGGTCACGCGGGCGCTCAGTGCTTTGTTGCACGGCGCGGTCCATCCTCCGTCTTCTGAGAAACAGGCTGTCCAGCATCCACACCAGCCCGGTCAGCCCGGTCAGCAAGACCAGTAGCAGCGAAAAATCCGGTTTCATCGGCTCATCTTACCTCTTGTTATCCTGTTGCAATACGGCAAGAAAAGCTTCCTGCGGAATCTCCACGCGTCCGACCTGCTTCATGCGCTTTTTACCTGCTTTCTGTTTCTCAAGGAGTTTGCGTTTCCTCGTCACATCACCGCCGTAACATTTGGCCGTAACGTTTTTTCTCAATGCCTTGACCGTTGTGCGCGCAATGATCTGCGATCCGATAGCGGACTGAATCGCCACGTCAAACATCTGCCTGGGGATCAGGTCCTTCATTTTTACCGTCAGTTCGCGACCGCGCCTCTGCGCCTGTTCGCGATGCACAATCAGCGATAGCGCGTCCACCCTTTCACCATTGATCAGCACGTCAACGCGCACAAAGGGCCCGGCCTGGAACCTTATGAAGTGATAATCAAAAGAAGCGTAACCCCTGCTGACCGACTTTAGCCGGTCGAAAAAATCCAGGACCACCTCGGACAAGGGCAATTCGTAGCGGATTGAAACCTGGTTTCCCATGTATTGCATGGCTTTTTGTGCGCCCCGTTTTTCTTCGCAAAGACCGATCACCGCACCAACATAATCCTGCGGCACCAGGATATTCGCCTCGATAATAGGTTCACGTATTTCCAGCACCTTGTTGGCCTCCGGCAACTTTGCAGGATTTTCAAGGCTGATGATTTCACCGCTGTTCATCTGGATTTCATAAATAACGGTTGGCGCGGTGGTAATCAGGTCGACATGGTATTCGCGCTCCAGGCGCTCCTGAACGATATCCATGTGCAGCAAGCCCAGGAATCCGCAGCGGAACCCGAAACCAAGCGCCTCGGAGGTCTCCGGTTCGAATTGCAGCGCTGCATCATTCAGTTGCAGCCGGTCCAGCGCCTCGCGCAAATCCGGATAGTTTTCCGCCTCCGTTGGAAACAGGCCTGCAAAAACCCTTGGCTGCATCGTTTCGAATCCGGGCAAGGGCTTATCTGCACCGTCCTTCGCAAGCGTAATCGTATCCCCCACCGGAGCGCCATGGACATCCTTGATGCCGGCTACGAGAAAACCGACTTCGCCGGCTGAAATTTCCGGCCTGACTTCGCGCTTGGGAGTGAACACGCCCACCTGTTCCACCTGGTGCTGATTACCGCTGGACATGATCTTGATTTTCTGTCCCTTTTTTATGGAACCGTCAACCACGCGCACCAGCGAAACAATTCCAAGGTAGTTATCAAACCATGAGTCTACAATCAGCGCCTTGAAAGGCGCGCCACGATCTCCGGCCGGGCTGGGAATCCCATGCACCATCGACTCCAGCACCTCGGCCATGCCCTCTCCTGTTTTGGCGCTCACACAGAGCGCGTCGACTGCCTCGATGCCTATGATGTCCTCGATTTCCTGTTTGACCCGATCCGGCTCCGCGGAGGGCAAATCAATCTTGTTGAGCACCGGTATGACTTCAAGGCCGAGTTCAACGGCCGTATAGCAGTTGGCGACGCTTTGCGCCTCGACACCCTGTGCGGCATCCACCACCAGCAGGGCGCCCTCGCAGGCAGCCAGAGACCGGGACACTTCATAGGAGAAATCAACGTGACCGGGAGTATCGATGAAATTGAGCTTGTAGGTCTCGCCGTCGAGAGCGATGTAATCGAGCGTCACGCTCTGCGCCTTGATGGTGATGCCCCGTTCACGTTCCAGCTCCATCGAATCAAGAACCTGGTTTTCCATTTCGCGTTCGGTCAGTCCTCCGCAAATCTGGATAAACCGGTCCGCAAGGGTCGATTTACCGTGATCGACGTGCGCGATAATGGAAAAATTTCGAATGCGGTTCTGGTCCATTCCCCGGGTGCCTGGTTAATCTTTGACAATAATCAAAGGGCCATCCGCTTCAGCTGAAACGAATGGCCCTGCTTAGCAAGCTGTGATTATAACTTAACTGCAGTCTGTTAATCTTCAACCGCGGGTGTATATGCGATATATCGCGTAATTCCGTCACGCATGACTCTCAGAGCGACGGCTTTTCCTTCGGGCAGTGATTCTACAATACTGTTGAACCCATCGACATCCTCAACCGCTTTGTTGTTGATGGTCAGGACCACATCCCCATTCCTGAGACCGGCCCGGAAAGCCGCGTCGCTGTCGATATGGGATACAAGAACGCCGCCTTCCGGGTTGCCAAGCGCCCTGCGACGGTTCTCATTGATCGGTTCTACGACGATTCCCAGTACGTTGCCGGAACGGTCTTCCTGTGTCGAGGCCCTCAGGTTTCCTTCATCATCTGATTCCAACGCATCGAGCGTGACTGTGAATGTTTTTTCCTTGCCATTTCGCACCACGAGCACTTCCGCCTCGGTGCCCGGCGGATTCACGCCGACCAGCGGAGGCAGGTCACCGGAAGATTCGATGCGTTCGTCGTTGAAGGCCAGGATCACATCACCGGGCTCGATACCAGCCCTCTCGGCAGCACTGCCCGGGCTGACATCGTTGACTAACGCACCCACGGGCCGCTCAAGGCCAAAAGCTTCAGCCATTTCACGGTTGACCACGCCAACCTGCACGCCAAGCAGTCCGCGTGAAACCTTGCCAGTCTCCAGCAACTGCTTTACTGCGCCGTTAGCGGTTTCGATGGGAATCGAGAAAGACAGCCCGATATAGCCCCCGCCCGAACTCAGTATCCACGAGTTGATTCCCACAACTTCTCCGTCCATGTTCAGCAAGGGACCGCCGGAGTTTCCGCGGTTGATTGCAACATCGGTCTGGATAAATGGAACGTACTGCTGCTGGTTTGTGCTTCGACCCTTGGCACTGACGATTCCGGCCGTAACGGACTGATCGAAGTTGAACGGCGAGCCGATGGCAACCACCCACTCTCCGGGCTTCAGGTTCTTGCTGTCGCCCAGTTTCAGCGTGGGCAGATCCTCTGCGTCAATTTTCAGAAGAGCGATGTCGCTGAGCGGGTCGGATCCGATCAGTTCAGCCTCGAACTCACGACGGTCGGCCATCCTGACGATGATCTGGTCGGCGCCGTCCACCACGTGATGATTGGTGATTATGTAACCGTCAGACTCAAAGATGAAACCGGAACCCGCACCCCGGCGATCAGGGCGGGAACCGCCCGGACCGTTCGGATTTCCGGGAACATCGAAAAACCGCCTGAAAAACTCGGGAATCTCCTCCTCCCCCTGCGGGCCATCCATTCCGTCGGGTCTGCCAAGCGCTCTTTCACCGAACTGGGTTACCCGGATATTGACAACCGCCGGACCGGATTCTTCGACCAGTTCGGTAAAATCGGGCAGCCCGCCGACGCGGGCGAAAACAGCCTCTGTCATCAACATCAGCAGCGTGGCAAATGAGACTAAAATCAACTTTCTGGTCACAACAAATTCCTCGTATAGTTTTCCGGTACTGTCATATTTCAAATTACTCGCAACAGGTGGACAATAAATGTTTCGGGAAATTCCGTGGAAACTTTTCGATTGCGAACAACCGCCAAGGCCGCGCAGCACATTCCGCCTATCAGCGATACAGCATCCGCCGCACCCTGGCTGAACGCCATTAAACCGGAAAGGTAGAATGCGACAGCCGCCCCCACCAGCCCGGCTAACAGGGGCAGCAGGTAGAAACGGCCAATCAGCCTCAGGTATATCCGCTCGGAAACCCCAACCATGACACCTTGCCCAGCCGAGGCGCCGATGCTGTTATCCAGCTCCAGTTCCACCGGATTGCGCTTCAGCAGTCGCCCGAAAATACCGGCGCCACAGCCCCTGCCTTCGTCACAGCTGGGGCATCCGCTCATACCCCCCAGCCTGACGCGAGCGCGCCCATTGACAACACCAACAATTCTGCCCTGCTGTTCAATCATCCGGAAATCACAGGGCTCAGGGAGATCCGATCTCGACACCATTACCGATCATTTTTACGGTAATGGCGGGCACGTCACCCACAACGGTGATCAGCATGTTACCTGAAAACCTGGAAAAGGCATGTGTTGTTCCACGCCTTTTCAAACCTGCGGGCTGCCCTGATTGCGACTTGTTGCTCTCGATGTAAACCGAAACAGCCGCGAGCCCGTCGCTGTATACGAGATGTTCATATACCCCGTCGCTTTTCTCGTTGAAAGAACGGTGGACCGCGAGTTCAAAACCAGGGGGCAGGCTGCCCGGGATCCATTCGGGGACTGTCTTTTTCTTTCCCCTGCCGGCCGGCAGGCCTGATTCCACGGTCTTGAATTTTTTCAACTGGGAAGCTGGTTTCAGTTCGCCCATATCCACTTCCGAACCAAGCCTGAAATCAGTGAACATCAACCGGGCCAAAACTTTTCCGCTGTAATCAATCAGCTCCCATTTGAGCAACAGACCGGAATGTTCTTCCAGCCAAAGGGAATAACCATAGCGATATTTGTCCCTGGGCAGAATTTTCAGGTTATTGACACGGTGGCCTGCAATCCTGCCGGTCTCACCCCGTTTCATGCCATAGGAGATTGTTGTCTGATCATGCAGATCGGCTGGAAGTTCAGGAAAAAAAGACCGGTTGAACGCGGCATCCTCAAACACGGACTGATCATCGGCCAGCACCCAGCGCACACCGTTGGAGTCCCTTATGACCTCGCGCGGCGGACCGGAGACGGCAACCAAATGCTCGCGTACACCTTTTTCATCTGCAACATGGGTGATCCGTATCGTATCGACGATATCTCCCTGGACGTAGACGAACGTGCCCTGGTAGCTCATCTGGCTCATGGCCGTGGTCATTCGTTCGAGCATCTGGCGGGGAGTGTTTGAACCCCCTGCGCTAATCTCAGTGGCCGGAAAAACCAGAACAGCCACCAACAAGCATGTGGCGGCCCGGAAAGTCATTTTCGGGTGGATTCTTCGTCCCTGGCGGATGGCGATTCGACATCATCGCCG
>JARFQZ010000239.1 GCA_029287515.1 Lysobacterales bacterium | reverse complement strand
GTCGATCAGCAGGAAAGGGTAACGGTGCGGCAGGTATTTCTCGATCTCGGCGGCTTCCACCGGGGCCGGCAGTATGTTTTCACTCATTGTTTTTCAGCTCTTCCAATTGTTTCTCAAGATTTTTCACGCTTCGCGCCAGTTCGTCGAGTTTTTGTAGCCTGGCGTAGGTGCGCTGCCATTTTCGGATAGGCATTGCGGGCAGCTGCGATGAAACGGTGGTCCCGGGTTCGCTCATCGAGCGGAACACGGTGGAGGTCGCACCGATGGTGGTGCGATCCGGAATTTCGATGTGCCCGGAAACGCCGGCGCCGCCTGCCAGCAGGCAGTAGCGGCCGATTTTCGAGCTGCCGGCGATGCCGGCGCGGCCGGCTATGGCCGTGTGGGCCCCGATACGCACGTTGTGCGCTACCTGGCACAGGTTGTCGATGCGGACGTCTTCTTCCAGCACGGTGTCTTCGATGGCGCCGCGGTCGATGCAGGTATTGGCTCCGATCTCGCAGTCATCGCCTATGTCGACGCTGCCCAGTTGCGGGACTTTTTCCCAGTGGTCGCCGGCAAACGCGATGCCGAATCCGTCCGCGCCGATGACCGCGCCGGGGTGAACAATGACGCGTCGTCCCAGTTTCACGCCGTAGCCGAGCGAGACGTTTGCGTACAGGCGACATCCGTCGCCCAGTACACAGTCGTCTTCGACCACGCTGCCCGGGCCGATGGTGCAGCCTTCGCCGATCGCGCAGCCACTTCCGATTACCGCGTTCGCCGCGATGCTGACGTTTTCACCCAGTCGGGCGCTTTCCGCCACGACGGCGGAAGGGTGAATACCCGGCGCGCCTTCCGGCCGGTGGTCGAACAGGGAAGCTATACGGGCGAAGGCAAGGTAAGGGTCCTTGGCGACGAGGCAGTTACCGGGGCATTGCTCCGCGTCGTCTTCTTTCAGGATCACGGCGCCAGCCTGCGTGCCGGGGAGGTCGGCCCTGTAGGCCTTGTTGGCCAGGAAGGCCAGCTGTCCGGGACCGCTTGATTTCAGGGTGCCGACACCTTCGATGGATACGGTTTCGTCGCCGCGCACTTCGAGTCCGAACCTGGCGCCCAGTTCCGACAGGCTGTACATGCGAGTGCTCATGAGCCTGTGGTCAGTCGTTTCCGAGCTCCAGCTGGTCGGCGGCATATTCCACCTCGAGCTGTTCGAGGACCAGGTCGGTGATGTCGAGATCCGGGTTGGCGTAAATAACGGGGCTCGAGACGATGAGGTCATAGCCGTTGCGTCGCGCGATTTCCTGCACGGCGATGTTGATCTGTTCTTCGAGGCCCTGCACTTCTTCGGTGCGGCGGAAGGAAAGTTCGTCCCTCAGGTCTTCCTTGCGACGGGTGATGTTGCGGCGGAGTTCGCGCAGGTCGCGTTCCATCTGCAGGCGGTTGTCGGCGTCCACGTCGCCCTGTGCCAGGCGCTGTTCGAGCGAATCGCCCCGCATTTCGTCCAGTTCGATGGCATCGTTACGGGACCGGAACTCCTGGTCGAGCTTGATGCGGCCGGCGACGACCTGCGGTGCGTTGTCCAGCACCGCTTTCATGTCGACATAAGCGATGCGCAACTCCTGCGCGCTTGCCGCGTACACGGGCAAAAAGCCCAGGGCAAACAAAAGCAGTACAACGCAAATTGTACGGGCACATCTCCACATACTCCGTATTCTACATGGAATCAAGGTTTGTGTTGACGTTTTTTGACAATTGGAATGCCGTCGAAAAAAAGACGTCATCCCGGAAATCGCGGAGCGATTGTCCGGGACCTCTTCAAGTCGGCAGGAGATCCCGGGTCAAGCCCGGGATGACGGTCGCCGTGGCGACCGTCAGAACGTCGTGCCGAAGGAGAACTGCAGGTCCTCGGTACGGTCGCCTTCCTGGTCGTTGAACGGGAATGCGTAGGAGATCACGATCGGGCCGACCGGGGCTTCCCAGGTGACGGACAGGCCGAAGGAACCGCGCAGCTTTTCGGCGTCGAAATCTTCGATGCTCTCGTACACGTAACCGGTATCTACGAACAGCGCGATGCGGGTTCCGCTTGCGCCGCCCGCAAACGGCGTCGGGAACGCCAGCCCCATGCCGCCGGCCACCTTGAAGTCGCCGCCCACGGCACGGCAGAAGGCGTCCTTCGGTCCGAGGGTGTTGTCGTCGTAACCGCGCAGGTCCCGCACCCCGCCACTGTAAAAGTGCTCGTAAAAGGGAAGACCGTCATCCAGTTTCATCAGGTCGGTCGGGTCGCACTCACCAAACGGAACATCAGCCTCGATGGGTGTAGCCAGGGATCTCTTGTCGTAGCTGTCGTAAGAATCGCCGTACCCGAAGTTACCGCGTACTGAAAAAACCAGGCCGCGCCAGATAGGCCAGAATTTGGCGCCGCGATAGAACAGCTTGTAGTACTTCCTGGAACTGCCGGGCAGCGAAGCCTGTATGGTAAATGACTGGGCGGAACCACGGCTCGGGTTCAGGAAGTGGTTTCGGCTGTCCCGGGTCCAGCTGGCCGTCCAGTCAATGATGTCAAAGTTCCTTTCATCTTCTGAGATGACCCCGTCTCCATTGAAGTCGAGCGATGCTGAGAGCGGGTCGCCAGCCCTGGGCGCGAGACCGAATTCAATACAGATCGTCGGGTTTTCCGGATCGGTCTCAACACAGGTGAACTGGCCGATGTTCAGAGACGAATTGCGGTAGCCGAGACCCGATCGCAGGTAATCGACCTCGGTTATCGGCGCGCCAAAATTGACGCCCAGCGCCCATTCGCTGGAGGTGAAGGTGGAGATGTTGGCCGCTCCCTGGTCAAATTCCTGGTATCGGGCATAGAAACCACGGCTGACGCCGTCATCTGTCCAGTACGGGTTGTCGTAAGAAAGGTTAATGCTGCTGATGATGCTACTGTGCGAGATGCCCAGCCCCAGGCGTTTGCCGCTGCCGATAAAGTTTTCCTGCTGGATACTGAGTGAAAAAATCAGGCTCTGAACCTGCGAATAACCCAGCCCGACGGTAAAGCTGCCTGCCGGGCGTTCCACCACGGTGACAATGACGTCCACCTGGTCGTCTGTGCCAGGTACCGCGGGTGTTTCTATTTCGACCGTTTCAAAAAAGCTCAGTCGCTGCATGCGGACCTTGGAACGGTCAATGGCGGACTGAGAGAACCAGGCACCTTCCATTTGGCGCATTTCACGGCGCAGGACTTCATCCTTGGTCTTGTTGTTGCCAACGAACTGGATTCGGTTGATATAAACGCGCTTGCCGGGATCGACAAAAAAGTTGATCGACACCAGGCGGTTGTCGCGGTCCACATCGGTAATCGGGTTCACATTGGCAAAGGCGTAGCCGATGTTGGAAAGCACCGAAGTGATGTTCTCTACACTTTGTTCCACCTTTTTGCGCGAAAAAATTTCACCGGGTTGGGCCACGATAAGGCGCCTTAGCGTGCCTTCGTCGATCACCAGGTCGCCCGTGATCGAAACCTCGTCTACACCATAGACATCGCCTTCCACGATGTTCGCGGTAATGTAAATGTTTTCCTTGTCGGGCCCGATGGAGACCTGGGTTGATTCAATACTGAAATCGACATATCCGCGGTCGAGATAATAGGAGCGGAGCTTTTCCATGTCTCCCGAGAGTTTCTCGCGCGAATACTGGCCCTCCTTGGACCAGAATTTCCACTTGGGCTTGATGTCTGCTTCGAAGTCCTCGCGGATTTCCTTGTCCGTAAAAGTTTCGTTACCCACGATGTTGATGTGCTTGATTTCCGCCACGTCGCCTTCATCGATCACGATGGCGATGCGGACGCGGTTGCGGTCAAGCTCGGTGACGCGCGTGTCGACACTGACGGCGTAACGGCCCTGGCTGAAATACTGGTTGATCAGTTCCTGCCGGAGACGGTCCAGCACCAGCCGGTCGAACACCTCGCCCTCGGACAACCCGATGTCGAAAAGCACCCGGCGGAGTTCTTCGTCCTTGATGGCCTTGTTTCCCGAGAGGGTAACGTTGGCAATGGCCGGCCTTTCCCGGACGGTGATGACCAGGATGTTGCCCTCCCTGTCCAGGCGGATATCCTGGAAGAAGCCGGTGCGGTAAAGCTCCCTGATCGAAGCGCGGGCATTGGACGGGGTCAGCGTATCGCCGGGGTTCAGGGGCAGGTAATTGTATACGGTGCCCTCAGATATCCGCTGCAGGCCTTCTACGCGAATATCCGATATGGTGAATGAGTCTGTCCCCTGTGCGGTATTGGCCCACAACAGGCAACTCAGGATCAGAGCTAAAATTCTTATCATTGATTTAGAAAGCCTAACCGACCAGCCGTAAAATATCGTTAACAAATGCCAGGCTCATCAGGCCGGCCAGGGCAATCAGCCCAAAATATTGGCCCGCTACCTGAGCTTGCTCAGATACCGGGCTTCCTTTGACCAATTCTATCAGGTAATAGAGCAGATGACCGCCATCCAGTACCGGTATGGGCAGGAGATTGAGGATGCCAAGACTCAAGCTGATCGCGCCCAGGAAGAACAGGAAATGTGACAGGCCGGCCGAAGCGGAAGAATTGGCGAATTGGGCGATGCTGATCGGCCCGGAAAGATTTTTGACGGATGCGCTGCCCATCAGCATGCGGCCCAGCAGGCCGAGCGTGGTGCCCGTCAGTCGCCAGGTTTCCTTGACGGCTGCACCGAGGCCTTCGACCGGTCCGAGGCGCAAGATAATCGCTGCGCGCTCCAGTTCGCCCCGCTGTTCTGCGCTGATCTCGGCATTGGTGATACCCAGCAGCAAGCGGCTGGAAAACGCACCGGTTCTCTCTTTTCTGGGCAGCACTTCAAGTTCCAGGATGACGCCGTCGCGGTCAACCTTCAGGGGTAGTGGCTGGCCTTCAGCGCCATGGGTTTGCACCAGTCGGCCAATCTGCGACCAGCCGCCGACTTCTTCTCCAGCAATTTCGACGATTCGGTCCCCTTTGTACAATCCGGCTTTGAACGCGGGACTCTCATCGTTGACTTCGCCGATGACGGATGGGATTTCCAGCCGCCACGGCTCGATACCAATGGCTTCGAGCGTCTTTTCTTCGCTGAAGTCCGGGCCCAGCCGGTTCAGCGCGAGCACGTGATCAGAACGTTCTCCACTCGCGTTTTCAACCGTAACCCGGGTCGGATCCCGGTCCAGTGCGCGCGTCACCAGTGCCAGCACGGCATGTGACCAGGTCCTGGTATCGCTATCTTCAACTGCGACGATGGCGTCCCCGGCTTCGATGCCCGCTTCGGCCGCCAGGCCGGACGCGGAACCAATCAGTGGCCTGGATTCCGGAATACCCACCATGAACATGACCCAGAACGCGAACACGGCGAATACCAGGTTAAACACCGGGCCCGCCGCGACAATGGCGATTCTGCTCCAGACTGACTTGCGGTTGAACGCCTGGTTCAATTCGCTTTCGGCGACCTGGCCTTCCCGCTCGTCCAGCATTTTCACATAGCCGCCGAGCGGAATGGCTGCCACGACGTACTCGGTGCCATCTGCGCCACGCCGGGACCAGAGCGGTTTGCCGAATCCCACGGAAAACCGCAACACCCGGACGCCCAGTCTCCTGGCTACCCAGAAATGGCCGAACTCGTGAAAAGTCACCAGAACGCCAAGGGCGACCAGTAACCACCATATTGAACCCAGTACTTCACCCATAAATATTCTTTACCCAATCGTTGGCTTCGCGTCTCGCTTGTTGGTCCTGCTGCATAACGTCTTCCAGGTTTTCGATAGCAGATACGGGAATACGTTCCATGACATCGGCCACCAGGCATGGAATTTCGTCAAAACCGATCGTGCCGTCCAGAAACGCCGCGACCGCAATTTCATTGGCTGCGTTCAGTGTCACCGGCGCACTGGCGCCGCTGGCCATGGCTTCAAACGCCAGGCCGAGGCAGGGAAAACGCTTCAGGTCCGGCTTTTCGAAACTGAGATCATTCATCTGCGCTAGATTGAGGCGATCGACGCCCGCTTCAATACGTGAGGGCCAGGCCAGAGCGTGGGCGATAGGCGTGCGCATGTCCGGAGTGCCCATCTGTGCGAGCACCGAGCCGTCGCGATAAGCGACCATCGAGTGAACGACGCTCTGTGGATGAACCAGCACTTCAATCTGATCCGGGTCTGCATTGAACAACCAGCGTGCTTCGATAACTTCCAGGCCTTTATTCATCAGGGTGGCTGAATCCACCGAGATCTTTCGGCCCATACTCCAGTTTGGATGATTACAGGCCTGTTCAGGGGTTACATCGGAGAATCGTTCCGCCGCCAGCTGTCGAAATGGCCCGCCAGATGCCGTCAGGATAATTTTCTCTACCCCTCGTTCCGCCAGCCCATGCTCGAAACCCTCGGGCATGGCCTGGAAAATGGCGTTGTGTTCAGAATCAACCGGTATGACGGGTGCTTTGTTCCGCCGGGCTTCGGCCACGAATACCTCTCCCGCGATCACCAGGGATTCTTTATTCGCCAACAGGATTTTCTTGCCGCGATGCGCAGCCTCGAAGGTCGAGCGGAGCCCTGCCGCCCCGACAATTGCGGCCATGACGATGTCCGTTTCCGGCCCACCAGCGGCTTCAAGTAAGCCGGGTTCACCGGACATGACTTCAGCGCCTGCCCCGTTCTGTTTCAGGGCCTGCGCCAGTTCGTTCTCCAGCGAGGCGTCAGCGATAACGGCAAGGCGGGCGTTGAAGCGTGCACACTGCTCAGCCAGCTCGGTGACATTACGATGGGCGGAAAGCGCATGTACATGGAAGAGATCCCGGTTCCTGTCGATCACATCGAGTGTGTTCTTGCCAATCGAGCCGGTTGAGCCCAATACGGAAACCTTTTTGCAGTTCATGTGGCCAGCACTCCGAAGACCAGCGCAAAGAAAGGGGCGCCCGCCAGCAGGCTGTCGTAACGGTCCAGTATGCCTCCGTGACCGGGGAAAAACGTTCCGGTATCTTTCAGGCCAACGGTTCTTTTGTGGACGCTGATGAATAGGTCGCCACCAACGGATGCAAGGGCAGTGACCACCGTCATCGCGAGAAGCGGCAGCGCGCTCAATTCAAGCCCGGCGATAATCCTCGACCACAAAAATGCAGCGGCGACGGCCAGGGTGATTCCGCCGTAAACGCCTTCCCATGTTTTTTTCGGGCTGATGACGGGCGCGAGTTTTCGCTTGCCAAATTGCCTGCCGGCGAAATAGGCGCCCACGTCTGAAGCCCATATCACCAGCAAAAACAAAAACACGACGAAAGGTCCGTCCGGCCGGTCGTGCAGCCATGCAAGCGCAAACCAGCTCGTGGTGATGGCTGCCAGCGCGGAGAGGAATCCGAGGAATCGATAGCGTGGGCTGGTTGTTGTACCGTCCTTGTAGGCGGGCAGCCGGATAAACATCAGGAGCCATGCCAGGCAACCGGCTGAAAGTATGGGAATTGCCAGTCCTTTAACCACCGGCCAGAAAAAAATCAGTGAAGCGATAATCGCTGTTTGCGTAATCTGCAGAACCCACCCTGCGGTGCCGGACAGGTCGGCCAGCCGCCGGAATTCCCAGCAGCCGGTCAGCAAAAGCGCGGCGATCAGTAACTGGAAAAGCCACGTGGGCGGCAGGAAAACGCCCGCAATGGTCGCCGGAAAAATAATCAGCGCTGTGAGTATTCGGGTTTTGAGCATGGTTCAGGAACCCTGCGCTGAAGAACGCCGAAGCTGCTCGCCGGTCAATCCAAACCGCCTTTCTCTTGACCGGTAGGCAGCCAGGGCCCTGTCCATTGCCTCGGGGCCAAAATCCGGCCAGAGGGTTTCCGTGAAGTAGAGCTCTGTATAGGCTGATTGCCACAAAAGAAAGTTGCTGATCCGCATTTCGCCGCCCGTTCTTATGAACAGGTCCGGATCGTGACCGGCGGTCAGCGAAGTCTGTTCGGAAAAGTAGGTCTCATTGATCTGATCAATCGAGATTTCGCCGTTGGCATAAGCACGGGCTGCTTTTCTGGCGGCATTGAGAATGTCCCAGCGGCCGCCATAATTCGCCGCTACATTGAGGATCAACCGGTTATTGTCGCCGGTCTTTCGCATCGCCAGGTCAATCTTGTGCTGCATTTCCGGTGAGAAAGCCGAGAGGTCACCGATAAACCGCACCCGCACCCCGTTTTCGTGCAATTCTTTCGTCTCCCGGTCCAGTGCGCGCATGAACAGCTCCATCAGGCGGTTGACTTCTTTCTCAGGGCGCTTCCAGTTCTCGCTTGAGAAGGCGAACACAGTCAACTCCTGCACACCGATGTTGCCGCAGTGCTCAACAATTTTTCGCAGGGCTTTCAGGCCGGCCTGGTGCCCGAATGTCCGGGGGCGGTTTTTTCTCTCGGCCCAGCGGCCATTACCATCCATCACAATGGCGACATGGGCCGGAGTGTCCGTTGAAGTGCTCATGCCGCCAATCCCTCTCAGGGTCAGATTTCGAGGAGCTCTTTTTCCTTTTCGGCCACGATCTCATCCACCTTGCTTACAGCGAGGTTGGTCACATCCTGGATTTCCTTTTCGGACTTCCGCTCTTCGTCCTCGGAAATCTCCTTGTCTTTCAGCAGTTCCTTGATGTGATGATTGGCGTCCCGGCGAATATTGCGGATAGCGATCTTCGCGTTCTCACCTTCGTGGTGCACCACTTTACCCAGTTCGCGACGGCGCTCTTCGGTCAGTGGGGGCAGGGGGATTCGGATGACCTGGCCGGCGGTGCTGGGATTCAATCCGAGGTCCGAAGTCAGGATGGCTTTTTCAATCACCTGGACCATGGCTTTGTCCCACGGCGTCACGCTGAGTGTGCGGGCGTCCTCAACGGCGACACTCGCGGCCTGCCCAATCGGGACTTCGCTGCCATAGTAGTCCACGTGTACGTGCTCCAGCAGGCTCGGATGTGCCCGGCCGGTGCGAATTTTAGCCAGTTCGTGCCTCAGGTTTTCAAGACTCTTGTTCATGCGAGTCCGGGCGTCTCTTTTGATTTCGGGTAGCATGAAAATCTCCTAGGTGAAGGTAAGGTTCATTTACAGATTCAGCAGACCAGGGTGCCCAGCGACTCACCTTTCATGATGCGCACCAGGTTCCCTTCGCCGAAGACATTGAACACCCGTATCGGCATGTGCTGGCCTCGGCAAAGCACAATGGCATTGGCGTCCATCACGCCCAGTTTGCTTTCGATGACCTGGTCATAACCCAGCTCGTCATAAAGTACAGCAGATGGATCTTTGACCGGATCGGACGAGTAGACACCGTCTACCTTGGTTGCTTTCAAAACAATATCCGCACCGATTTCAATGGCGCGAAGGGCTGCTGCGGTGTCGGTTGTGAAAAACGGATTGCCGGTGCCGCCGGCGCAGATCACGATACGGCCTTTCTCGAGATGCCTGACAGCGCGTCTTCTGATGTAGTCTTCGCAGACATCGTGAACAGAGACAGCGGACATGACCCGTGCATCGGCATTGATGGCTTCAAGCGCGTCCTGCAAAGCCAGAGAATTCATGACGGTAGCCAGCATACCCATGTGGTCGCCGGTTACGCGGTCTATTCCGGATTCGGCCAGGCCGGCTCCTCGGAAAATATTGCCGCCACCGATGACGACGGCGACCTGAATGCCCAGCTTGCTGACATCACTGATTTCGACAGCGATCCGGTGAATCATGTCCGGATCGATGCCGTAGTCTTCTCTCCCCAGCAGCGCCTCGCCACTGAGTTTCAGGAGGATTCTTTTGAATGATTCCTCAGCCACCGGATACCTGTTGCATTACTTCTTCGGCAAAATTCTCTTCTTTTTTCTCAATGCCTTCGCCGACGGCGAGACGGTCGAAACCGTTTACACTGGCGGATTTTTGCTCCAGCAACTTGGCCACGGTGACATCACCGTCCTTGACGAAAGGCTGTCCGAGAAGTGTGATACCTGAGAGGTGTTTGCGCAACCGCCCGGTGACCATTTTTTCAATGATTTCGGGGGGCTTGCCGCTGCCTTCCGCCTGGGCGATGAGAATTTCCTTCTCGTGGGCAATGACGTCGGCGGGCACATCGTCCGCGGATACGTATTCGGGGTTCAGCGCGGCGACATGCATGGCGAGGTCACGGGCGAGTTCTTCGTCACCACCGCTGACGCTGATCAGAACGCCGATCTTGCCGCCATGAACATAGGCGCCCAGCGTGCCTTGCGTGGATTCACGGACGAACCGGCGAACCTTGATATTTTCGCCGATCTTGCTGATCAACGCCTGGCGGGTCTCTTCGACGCTTGCACCGTCAATCGTGGTAGCCATCAGGGCGTCGACATCGGCCGGTTGATCATTCAGGGCATTGCTTGCCACCGCTTCGGCGAAGGCAATGAAACTGGCGTCTTTCGCGACGAAGTCGGTCTCGCAGTTGACTTCAACCATCACGGCCTCTTTACCACCGTCAGCCATAGCCATCGCAATCTTGCCTTCGGCCGCAACACGGCTGGCCTTCTTGTCGGCCTGCGCAAGACCGGATTTGCGTAAAACTTCGATTGCTGCATCCAGGTCACCGCTTGTTTCCACCAGTGCCTTTTTGCATTCCATCATGCCTGCGCCGGTACGTTCGCGCAGTTCTTTAACCATTGCGGCGGTTACTGCCATGACATGTTCCTCTTCTAGGTTCCAGTAATATTTCGGTTGTTACTTGTCGTCAGCTTTCTTGGCGGCCTTCTTTTTCGAAGCTTTTTTCTTTGGCGCTGCTTTTGCAGCTTTTTCTTCGGTTGCGGCTGCCTCGGCGGCGGGTTCTTCGGCGGCTTCTTCAGCAGCGGCTTCTTCAACCACCTCTTCAGCAGCGGCTTCTTCAACCACTTCCTCAGCGGCGGCTTCTTCAACCACCTCTTCAGCAGCGGCTTCTTCAACCACCTCTTCAGCGGCAACTTCTTCAACCACCTCTTCAGCAGCGGCTTCTTCAACCACCTCTTCAGCAGCAGCTTCTTCAACCACCTCTTCAGCAGCGGCTTCTTCA
>JARFQZ010000126.1 GCA_029287515.1 Lysobacterales bacterium | reverse complement strand
TAGAAACCGGTCAGTTTGCTGCAGTTTGGATGAACAGAGTTGATCAACGGGAGCAGGTCCGCGCCGAGGTATTTACATTGGGCAGTGAAGACAGCATGGCTGTTTTTGAGTCTGCAGCAGAAGGTCCCTGTATTGCTGACCACACGGCCACGGTCCGGCTTAGCTGGTCATCCGGTTTTGACTATCTGGATATATACGTGGCGGGACCGCCGACGGAAAAATTGTTTGCGCGGGTCCGGGGAACCGGGGAGATATCGACCGGGCTGTGGGCAAGACTGGGAATGGCATTCCTCCTTGTCGATCCGAGCACGCAGACCCTCGTTGCTACTGTAAAAGTCGATATTGGTCCTGACACTTGTCCATTATCTCCCTTATTGGTTGGCCCGGATGTCATTGAAGTGTGTGATCCACTGGATGTGTCATCGACGGAGGTCTTGTGGGATGTCACAGATACTTCCATTAGCGCTGTGGACGTAAGGGTCAATGGGATTGAAGGCAAACTTTTCGCACGTGGTGGCAAATTGGGTAGTGCTGCTACAGGTGAATGGCTTAGAAACGATACGATGTTTTATCTTCTTGAGGCATACACGACAGATCTGTTGGGTACAGCCTCAAGTGAATACCAGCAAGTGCGGTGTAATTGAATACAGTATCCCATCCAACTTACGTAGAGATTCGGCCGGAACGGGCTGTACGCTGTCCGCATTCACGATCAGTCATGGTATAGGCACCCTCTGATAGAGTGTCCGTAACAAGTGAAAAAAGAACCTTTCCGGAGGCGACAATACGCTGATGTACAACACGGTACTGATCGGAATTCTGGGACTTCTCGCCATAGCAGCCTGCTGGGGGCTTGCTGTTGTTTTGTTCCGCGTAGGCCCAAGGGGCAGCACGGCGCGACTACTGGCCTGGCTCCTGGTCATCGAGGGCATTACCCTGGTCACGGCCGGCTTTCCCGAATTCGCCCTGGATGTCGGGCCCGAGTTCGGAAAGGTGTGCGAATCTCCCTCATCGTGATCGGCCTGTCGATGGTCATCGCATCCGTAGCCTGGATGGCTCTTCAGGAATCGATGTTTGGGGTTGGAATAATTTATGGGTCGTTGATGGTTCTGTTCCTGTTTGGCTTGATCGCTTCACTGGACGCCTGGTACAGGGCGGAATCCGGTATCGGCAAAACCCGGGCTGGCCTGTTTGCCGTGGCCTTCGGTATTCGCGATGTGTGCTGGGGATTCGTTTACGGCGCCTCTTTCTACATGGCGGCGACGGGGACGTTTAGCCCCGAAGTGGCATTGTTCTGGCAGGTGAAGATCATCTACGCGCTGGGAACGCTCCTGGCCGTGCCTCTGATCGCCTACGGTATCCTGCGCGCCCACCTGTTCGACATCGACCTGAAGGTGCGCTGGACCCTGAAGCAATCCACTTTTGCAGCGAGCGTAGTCATCATTACCTTTGTGGTGTCCGAGGGAATCGAAATGCTGGTGGCGGCCGAGTTGGGAGATGCCTGGGGCCTCGTTGCGGCGGCGGTTGCAGTGGTCCTGCTCAAACCCCTTCAGGCTTTTGCCGAACGCGTTGTGACCCTGTTGATGCCACACACGCGAAACACGGATGAATACAAGGATTCGCGAAAGCTTGAAGTTTATGAAGCCGCGTTTTCGGATGCACAGGTTGACGGCAGTGTCTCCGACAGGGAACATGCCTTATTAAATCATCTCCGTGACTCCCTGGGCCTTTCTGAAGATCACACCCGGATCATTGAGGCGAACTTCTGCAGGTAAAGCATTTTCCACCGATTCCGCCGGCCTTCGGTCATGCAAGCGAAACGCTTAAAGCCCGGCCCGTACACTCATAAATCCAATCCATGGCGCTGGTGCCATTCAGCCATCGGGGATCCCAGACCCACAGGGCGCTGCCGCAGACGCTGCAGAAACGCCGTTCGCCCGGGCTTTCCACGACTGCCCCGGTCTTCTCGTGCCTGATCCTGGCGTGAAAGACGGTGATCTTGTCTTCACCACTCACCTCGAGCGTCGAGAAGTCCGCACCCAGGTTGATTGCATATCCGCCACCGCCCCGCCATCATCATTTACAGGCAGCATTGCCTAAATCGTTTGCCCATACCTGCCCCTTATCCTTTTTGTCCGTTTTTCAACCAGCATAGAGCAGAAGCCTGTAAGACGTGACCTTTGCCGGATCCTGCGCTAGTGTTGGGTTCGCATGACTGACCTCTTCCTTTCATACGCCCGCCCGGACCGGGCCAGGGCCGAAGCTCTGGCAGCCGCCCTGGAGGCGGAGGGCTACTCGGTGTGGTGGGACCGACACATTACCGGTGGATCAGAATTTTCCGCCGATATCGAACGGCAACTGATGGCTGCCTCGGTGGTGATTGTTGCCTGGTCGAAACCGGCCAGGGAGTCGCCATGGGTCAAGGACGAGGCCGGCGTGGGTCGTGAACAGGGAAAGCTGGTCGCGTTGTCGTTTGATGCCGAGCAGCCACCCCTTGGCTTCAGGCAGTACCATGCGGTTGATTTTTCCGCATGGGACAACTCATCCGACTCGAACGAGTTCCGGTCGCTGCTCCAGGCCATCGAGGCGCGTATTCGTGGTGAGCCGTCATCGATGGCGATTGATCCAACGCCAGCCAACCAGCCCCAGCCCCGGCAAAGCAGCTGGTGGAAATGGGCCGTGGCCTTATTCCTTGTTGCTGCGGGCTACACCGTCTTCACCCAGTTGCAGGTGTGGCAAGAGAATACCCCGGGTGGCAGCGATGTAAACACCGCGCAGGACGCGAAGGCATTAACTACACCAGGCGAAATACCACGGGTATCAGTTGCCAGCTTCACAACCAGCGGCAACGATCAGGCCGTGGCCGAAATGGCATCGGCTCTAAGCGTGGGAGTCGCCAATGGGCTTTCCCGTTTTTCCTGGTTGAAGGTCGCATCACAGACACCGGGAAAAGCGTCACCGGATAACGGCGTGGCCTATCGGCTCGAAGGCTCATTGCGCCGATCGGGGAAAACCTTGCGGCTGACCGTGCAGTTGTTTAAGACCGCCACGGGCGAGCAAGTTTGGGGCGAATCATTCGACCGGCCTCTGGATGGAGCCATCTCGCTGGATATCCAGGACGACCTGACTGCAAATGTCGTTGCCTCCGTGGCGGACTCCTATGGCGCATTGATGCGTGACCTGTCCGAACCGGTTGCGCTGAAATCACCCGAAGAAATGTCACCCTATGAAGCCGTGTTGAGGAACCTGGTATACCGGCAACGCCTGGGTCAGGACGACCACAGGCTGACGCTCACAGCACTGCAGCGGGCCGTGGACATCGACCCGAACAATGCCGACGCCTGGTCAGCACTGGCGTCAATGTATACCGAGGAATACAAGCACGACTACAACCAGTCTACCGGGTCGCTCGACCGGGCGTTGCAAGCAGCGAGGCGTGCGCTGGAACTGGAACCCGATAATGCCTATGGCACTTTTGTACTGGCAGAGGTTTACTACTTTCGACAGAATCTGGGCGCCTTTCGGGCAGCCGCTGAAAAAGCCATCAAGTTGAATCCCTATGACTCGGACTCCATGGCCATGATAGGAATTCTGCGGAGTTATGGCGGCGAATGGGACAAGGGCACCGAATTGGCCGAACAGGCAATGTCACTCAATCCGAATCATCCTGGGTGGTACCGCTTTGGTATTTTGTTTAACCATCTCCGCAAGGGCGAGTACGAAGCTGCGTTGGAAACGGCCCAGAGGATCAATCTGCCCCTGTACTTCGCCGATCCGTATGCACGCGCTCTTGCACATGTTTACCTCGGCCAAATGGACCAGGCGCGCCAGGCGACACAGGAGTTCCTGGCTTTGTGGTCAACAGACCTTGCCTACTTCCAGGAGATTCACCTGGATCGCTGGTTCTATGCTTCGCCCGAATTGATCACGCTGACGATGGAAGGCCTGAAGATGACCGGCGTGGAATTTGACTGAGCTATCAGCCGGATAGTCACGGCTCGGGATCGTCCATCCGGATCCAGACGCCTTTCTCGCAGCACAGCAGCGAGCCGTCGCCGCTGCGAAGCATGATGCCCGAATCATAAGCTTCCCCGTTAAACCAGCAAACGGGTAGTTCGTCGAACTCCTGGGCCATCAGGGGAGCGTCCTCGTCGTATTCCTCGAGAATCGGCGAAGTCTTCAGTTCAGGGTCCGGCGCGCCGACATGAATCTCTGCAGTGCTGTTTTTCATATCTGTCACCTCCACCTCTTACTTTAGCGCGCACTGCGATATAGACGGACGATTTCTTGCAAATGCCTGACTCACGTCAGCGACCGCAGCGCGGATAAGTGCTATTCACCAAAGAGAGGTGCAACCATCATGTTGAATCCGAAAGACCGGTACTGGGTCCTGGTAGCCGATAGCGGTCAGGCCCGCCTCCTGGAAATGCAACGCAAACCTTACGCCTTCCGGCA
Organism: Lysobacterales bacterium; assembly: GCA_029287515.1. Taxonomy (GTDB): domain Bacteria; phylum Pseudomonadota; class Gammaproteobacteria; order Xanthomonadales; family SZUA-36; genus JAHEFT01. The sequence continues at coordinate 1,965 of JARFQZ010000126.1, read as the reverse complement.
ACTGTCCGAGGTCGTTTCCGAGACCCGGCACCTGACCAGTAAGGAACTGGTCAGCGATGCAAGCGGCCGGACCTACCATACGCAGGGCCCGGGCACTCACGGCATGCAGCCGCGTTCCGATCCGCACGATCTTGCTGAAGAACAGTTCGTCGCCGGCCTGGCGAAGAAAATGAACCACGCCGCCACGCAGGGGCGATTCGAGCAACTCGTGTTGATCGCCGATGCACGCACGATCGGCCGCCTGCGCCGCGCCCAGGGCAAGGAGGCGGCAGACCGTGTACTCAAAGAACAGGCGCTGAACCTGTCCAACATCCCACTGCAATCACTGGAGCCGCGTGTTCGTGACATTCTCGGCTGGGCCGCCTGACTCCGAGCCCTAGGCTTGCGTCGGCTCTTCTTGCTTTTCAGTAGTGTCTTCGGACAATTGTGACCTCCGGGTCGTTCAGCGCCTCAGGATCGCCCACCAGCGCGCGATATTCAACAGGCTCAGCAGGGAGGCGGATACGTAGGTCATGGCCGCGGCTTTCAGCAACTTGCGGGCATGCCTTTCATCCCTGGAGTAAATAACCCCATGCTCTTCCATCATCGGCATTGCCCTCCCGAAACTGGCATCCAGCTCGGTGGGCAGGGTCAGAATATGCACCAGTACCGCCGAACCAAGCGTCAGCAGGCCTCCCAGGAACATCAACAGGCCGGCATACGGCAGGCGCGTGATGCCGATGATGAGCGGCGTGGCCATCATCAGCGCCGCCCCGGTTTTTTCGATCGGGCTGACCCACTTGACCAGGCGGGTCCGCCACATCAGGGGTTTGAACCCTTCCGCGTCCTGCACCGCGTGGCCGACTTCGTGCGCTGCAATGGTGACCGCGGTCAGGGATCTGCCCTGCATGTTGGAATCCACCAACCGCACCACCTTGTCGATCGGATCGTAGTGGTCGCCTGTCGTCGAGGTTTCAACCGGAACGGCCTGCAGGCCATAGGCATCGAGTAATTTGCGGGCGGTTTCCTCGCCGGTCCGATCGTACCTGTCACGCGGATTGTGGTAGCGGGCCATGGTCCGCCTGACCCACAGGCCGGGGCCTGCGATCAACAGCAGCAGGGCAGCGATGAGGATCAGGATATGCATCCGCTTAAAGTATGGGCTCCAGGAAGAAGAAAAAAGAACTGAGAAAGATCACCGTGGCCTGGCGCCGGGTCCTGACCACCTCGGGGAATGCACCGACCGCGTAATAATGCTCGTAAAAATCGGGGGAAGATGGAATCCTCGGCTCCTTGCCGGGCGCCAGTTCATAAACGGAAGTCGAGCCGTAGGACCAGGGTTTGAATTGGGGAATGGTCTTGGGAACATCGGCCAGGGCGGTCTCTTTCTGTTCGCCCTTGGGCTTCATGGCGACAATCCAGCTGTTTTGCGGTTCGATGTCCCGCCGGATCAGTGCCTCGAGATCACGGGCAAACACCTCGTCATAAATGATCAGGCCGTTCTCGGTATTGAACCCTTCCGATCTCGGATCGAAATTGTGCGAGCCGATCATCGCCACGCGACCATCGACCACGAATGATTTCGAATGTAAACCAACCCGGGGCGCCGGCATCGGTATCACGGAATTGTCGCCTGAGACGATTGCTTTGCTTTTCACGCCCCGCTTCTTTTCATCAATCAGCTCGGCCCAGCGCGGGAAAAAATCCGGCGCATCGACCGGGAAAGGCTTGAACTCGTACATCTGGAAACCCAGGCCATCAACGTAGCGCTTCTTGTGCCTGTGGGTATTTGCGTACACCGTGTCTGCGTCGGTGGAAGCCAGCGAATTGGTGGAAAAAATCAGTTCGATGAATGGGTTCTGCAACCGCAGCCTTGCAACCAGGTCCCGGACCCGCTTGGACAGCACCATGTAGGGGGACTGAATCAGGACCGAATGACGGGCTGATACGAGGACGTCGTACAGTTCCCCGGTAGTATCCTCCTGC
>JARFQZ010000081.1 GCA_029287515.1 Lysobacterales bacterium | reverse complement strand
CCGTGATTGCAGGCCTGACTCCGGCACTGCGTCGATAAGCGGCAAGGGCAATGGGGCCAGTTCGTAACCCTGGTTCTGCAGCAAGCGGATAAGGCCCTGTTCACCGGGCAGGTGAAGCGCCCCCACGGCGGTGAACACTTTTCCCTGCTGCAAAAGGGGCAACAGCGTGTCGATCATTCGCTGGTTCCTCTCGTTAACCCCGAGCTCTACGAAATGCCGCCGGGTCGCATCATCCAGCTGATCCAGCTGTTCTTCAGCAGTCGCCTTTAAAAGTGCCGTGTCACCGGCGAGATAGCTGTTCACCATCTGCGCGTGAATTTCATGGGATTTTTCCTGCTCTGCAATGGCCTGATCCAGCAAAGCCAGTTGCTGCTCCAGCGACATGGTTTCCAGGAAAGACAATTGCTGCTCCAGGGTTTCCAGGCCAACGACTTTCAGCCCCGCTCCTGCAGCACGCAAAGAAAGGGAAAAGTCCATGAACAGGCCCGTTTGGGGTGGTGGCACGCTCAGCGTCATCATCACCGCCCAGACTTTCATCCCCGAAATCCAGTCTGTGGGGATTTTGTAGTTTGCCAGCAGGTGCTTCAGGATTGCGTACCGCTCCGGGCCTACCTGGCTTTCCAGGGTCCTGCCGTCCTGGTACTGCATGTATTGCGTCAACCGGTTCAGGGTGGGCAGATCGGGCACGATTTCCATCGCAAAAAAGTCATTACTGTCCAGGACATCGATAAATGACTCCTGGAAATCCAGTACGCGGGGGTCCTCGCTGTGTATGGTCCCCAGCAAAAAGCCAGCATCCTGGCCGTTTTTAGAGAGGGACCAGAACAGTGCTGAAGGCTCTTGCGCCTGCAGGGACCCCCCCGTTCCGGCTAACAGCAGGCACAGACCGCAAAGCAGCCCCATCGCCCGGAGTCCATGTTTGTATCTGTTCATAGCAATTTCAGGATTAATCCCTTATGCTCCATTGCTTGCCAAATGGGGCCCATTATGCCGCGCATTGCCGATCGATTCAGGGGTTTTCTTCCCGTCGTAGTAGACGTGGAAACCGGTGGATTTGACGCTGAGAAGGATGCATTGCTGGAAGTCGCTGCATGCATCATACAAATGGACGATTTTGGCCGGCTGTTCGTCGCCGAAACCATCGATGTCAATGTCGAGCCCTTTGAAGGCGCCAACATTAATCCCAAGTCGCTGGAAATTACCGGCATCCAGTTAGACAGCCCATTGCGTGGCGCCCTGCCCGAAAAGGAGGCCCTGGCACAAATCTCGCAGCCCATCAGGAAAGAAGTCCGGGCCACCAAATGCCAGCGAGCCATCCTGGTGGGACATAACTCCTTTTTCGACCTGTCCTTCATCAATTCAGCCATTGCGCGTACCGACTTCAAACGCAGCCCTTTTCACCCTTTCAGCTCGTTCGATACCGCCACATTGGCAGGCCTGGCGTTCGGCCAGACAGTGCTCTCCCGGGCTGTGCAGGCTGCCGGGCTGGACTGGAACGAGTCGGAAGCGCATTCTGCAATATATGACACGGAAAAAACGGCAGCCCTGTTTTGCGCCATCGTCAACCGCTGGAAGATTCTGACCGGGTTCTGAAGGACAACAGGCATGAGCCCGCACCTGATGAACACCTATGCGCCTGCACCCGTGGCATTCGTTCGTGGCGAAGGCGCCTGGCTCTGGGACGAAGACGGCAAACGATACCTCGATGCAATCAGCGGACTTGGCGTCTGCGCGCTGGGACATGCCCATCCGGCTATCGCAGACGTCATATCGAAGCAGGCTTCGACGCTGATCCACACCGGCAACCTGTTTCGCATCCCCTGGCAGGAAAAACTCGCAGAAAAGCTGGCCGGGATCACGCAGACAGAACGGGTATTTTTTGGTAACTCCGGCGCCGAAGCCATCGAATGCGCGTTAAAAATTGTGCGGGCCATCGGTCACGAAAAAGGGATCGACAACCCGGGTGTCATCGTGATGGAGCACAGCTTCCACGGCCGCACCATGGCCGCTCTGTCGGCGACAGGAAGCCGCAAGGTACAGGCCGGCTTCGAACCGCTGGTCAGCGGATTCATCCGTGCGCCTTTCAATGATGTCGAAGCCATCGAAACTATTTCAGAGCACAGCCATGACGTCACGGCGATCATGCTTGAACCCATCCAGGGTGAAGCCGGTATCCGGGTTCCGGATCCGGGCTACCTTGAAAAGCTGCGGTCGATCTGTGATGAGAATGGCTGGATGCTCATAGTCGACGAAATCCAGTCCGGTCTGTGCCGCACCGGCCGCTGGTACGCTCACCAGCACGAGGATGTTCTGCCGGATATTCTGACTACCGCCAAGGCGCTGGCCAACGGCTTGCCCATTGGCGCCTGCGCAGCACGCGGCGCAGCCGCAGAAGCGCTTTCACCCGGTCGTCACGGCTCCACTTTCGGAGGAAATCCACTGGTCAGCCGAACGGCATGCACCGTATTGGACCTGATGCGATCGGAAGACATTGCCGGCCGGGCCCGGCAGTCCGGTGACTTCATGCTGGATGCCTTCCGCAACCGACTGGATTCGACACCCGTGGTCAGGGAAATCCGGGGAAAAGGCCTGATGATCGGTATCGAACTGGATGCAGAGGCCAATCACCTGAAAAAGGCTGCGCTGGAAAAAGGGGTGTTGCTGAACATCACGCGGGATACGGTCATTCGACTGCTTCCGCCGCTGATCATCGACCGGGAACAGGCGGAACAGATCGTTGATGTCGTGTGCTCTCTAGTCGAAGAGTTGGCCTAACAAGCGGGGAAACTCACCGCCTGCAATTTCCGCCAGGCGGCCGGCGTTCCGTTTCAGCTCATCCTCGCCAGATGCCGTCAGGGTCGCGTGTCCTATCTTCCTGCCGGGCCTCGGAGATTTGCCGTAATCATGCCAGTGCAAACCGGGAATCTTCATTGCACGCTCCCGGTCCGGCATCTCCCCAATCCAGTTGAACATGACGGAATGGCCGGTCATGGAAGTTTCACCCAGGGGCATGGAGGCGACGGCCCTTACATGATTTTCAAACTGCGAACACACCGCGCCATCTATACTCCAGTGGCCTGAATTATGAACCCTTGGCGCAAACTCGTTGGCCAGCAGCTTTCCGTCCGCCAGGAAAAATTCGATGGTAAGCACGCCGCGGTAGTCAAAATGCTCCAGCAATGCTTTCATTTTCCGGGTGGCCAGGGACTGGAGGGCTTCATCGAACGCACCCGGCATGCTCAGCACCAGTATTCCGTTTGAGTGCACATTTCTGGCCAATGGCCAGGTGCGTATTTCCCCATCCAATCCGCGCACGGCCACCAGCGAACACTCGGCCTGGAAGGGGACGAAGGCTTCCAGCACCAGGTCGAAGTCACCAAGTTTTTGCCAGGCTCTCTCCAGGTCCTCCTGGTCGCGAAGTACCGCCTGACCCTTACCGTCATAACCCAGGCGACGCGTTTTCAGCACAGCCGGGTAACCCACTTTTTCCAGGCCAGCCAGCAAGTCTGTCCGGCTGGACACAACGTGGTACGGAGCGACTTCTATACCCAGGCTGGTGAGCAGTTCCTTTTCTGCCAACCGGTCCTGCCCCGCCCCAAGCGCATCGGGAGACGGGTAAACCAGGCAATTCTCCTGCAGGGCCCGTGCCGTTGCTGCAGGGACGTTTTCAAAGTCAAAAGTCACAACGTCGACCAGGGCGGAAAGCTCACGCGCCGCCTGTTCGTCTGAGAAATCGGCCTGTACAAGGTCCCCGGCCGCCGTTGCACAGGCATCTGAAGAAGGGTCAAGAAATACGAACTCAAGGCCCAGGGGAATTCCGGCAAGTCCCATCATGCGACCCAGTTGGCCGCCACCCAGAACACCCACTTTATGCACCGGAGAAAAGACCAGGCTATCCAAGGTTGTCATTCGTTCAAACCTGGCTCGGGTCCGGCTGGGCCAGAACGGCCTCGGTCCGGTTGTTCCGGAATGCTTCCAGCGCTGCCCGTATTTCAGGCACACTGTTGCCTATGATCGCCGCAGCAAGCAGGGCTGCATTGGTGGCACCGGCGGTTCCGATGGCCAGGGTGCCCACTGGAATACCGGCGGGCATCTGCGCAATGGACAGCAGAGAATCCATGCCGTTGAGGGCACGTGACTGTACCGGTACGCCCAGGACGGGAACCACGGTTTTTGCCGCGACCATGCCGGGCAAATGGGCTGCGCCACCTGCACCTGCAATGATGACCTGCAGCCCCCGAGACGCTGCCTGCTCCGCATATTCAAACATCCGGTCAGGCGTGCGATGCGCCGAAACCACACGGGTCTCGTGCGGAACGCCGAGGTTATCCAATGTTTCCGCGGCGTTTTTCATGGTTTCCCAATCCGATTGGGAGCCCATGATAATGCCGACAAGCACCTGCTTACTCACAAATTCGATTCCTGTTGAAAGGTGAAATATAAGCCGGACATTGTACCATGCGAAGCGTCTTTATCATTCATTAACGCTGTCAGGAAGAGCCTTCCTGCCGTAAAATAACAGGTCATTGAAATGTGGGAGCTCCCCCTATGACTGTGGATGGGAAACTACTGGAGATTCTTTGCTGCCCGGTGAGCAAAACTCCGCTGACCCGGCTGTCCGCCAACCGGCTTAAAGTGCTGAACAAGGCCATCGCCGATGGCGGCGTGCAAACCGTCAGGGGAGAAACCGTTGACCAGCCGTTGCGGGAAGCCCTGATCACGGAAGATTCCAGGGTCATCTATCCGGTCATTGATGACATTCCGATCCTGCTGGAAGAAAGGGGTATAGGCTGCACCCAGCTACAGGACTTCTGAGTTGGACCACCCTTCACCCAAAGTGGTGACCGATGATGTCGCCAGAGCCCTGGAAGAGGATATTGGCGACGGTGACCGCACCGCGGAGCTAATTCCGCCAGAAAACAGCCTGCAGACGCGGCTGGTCAGCCGTGAGACGGCCGTGCTCGCGGGCCAGGCGTGGTTTGAAGAAACTTTTCGCCAGTTGCATTGCGGTATTTCCGTGGACTGGTTCGCCAGTGACGGCGAGGCCGTTTCGATTGACCAGGAAATCTGCTGCGTCAGCGGTAACGCGCGGGGCGTATTAAGCGGTGAAAGAACGGCCATCAACTTCCTCCAGACCCTGTCAGGCACAGCGACGCAGGCGCGGCGGTATGTCGATGCAGTAGAGGGAACCGGCGTGATCATCCTCGATACGCGCAAAACCCTGCCGGGGCTCAGGCTGGCCCAGAAGTACGCGGTGCGTTGCGGTGGCGCCCGGAATCACCGGGTGGGGCTGTTCGATGCCATCCTGGTCAAGGAAAACCATATTTCGGCAGCCGGCTCCATCAGCGCAGCCGTTAAAAATGCACTGCGCCTTTACCCTCATCTTCTGCTGGAAGTCGAAGTAGAGAACCTGGAACAGCTGGAAGAGGCACATGCAGCCGGTGCGCAACGGGCGTTGCTGGACAATTTTTCCAATAACCAGTTGCGTACTGCAGTCGAGCGGTTCCGGGGCAAAATCGGCCTTGAGGCGTCAGGAGGCATCTCTCTTGACA